>NZ_JAMYTF010000008.1:0-249716 GCF_040322295.1 Mesorhizobium sp. M0159 | reverse complement strand
CCCCCCCCCCCCCCCCCCCCCCCCCCCCCCCCCCCCCCCCCCCCCCCCCGCCCCGCCCCCCCACCACTGCGCGGGGGCAAAAGACGGGCGCGGCGACCGACGGTCGCCCGCTCGTCTTCGGTATTCGTCCCGAGGACGTCTATCTCGAGACCGGCGCGCCGGTCGAGGCGCGGGTCCATGACGTCGAGAACCATGGCGTCGAGAAGATCCTGACGCTGCGGGTCGGCGACGCCATGCTGCGCGCCACCGTGCCGGCCAGGACCGACGTCCAGATAGAGCAGCCGGTACGCTTTGCCTGGAACCCGGACAAGGTGGTGCTGTTCGACAAGGGCAGCGGAATAAGCCTGCGTCACGCCGGCTAAGTACAAGCGTCTTTACTGCGCTAGAGCGGGATGCGTTCAAAGTGAACCGTGCATCCCGCTCTATCCATGTGTTTTAGCCGCATTTGTGCGACGCCAAGTGATTCCGCTTGGCTGCGAAATGCTCGAGTCTTCCCGTCATCCCCCGTACGGGGGATGCGGATGCTCCGATTTGTCGAATAGGCTGATCCTTTGGTCCCAAACGGGCTTTGCAAGCCCAATTTGGAGGCCCAAAACGGAGGGTTGGCTATGGGAAATCTGTTCCGCAGTTTTGCGATGATCCTGCTCGTCGCCGGTATGGGATTGTCGGCGGCGCATCTGGGCGAGGCGCAGGCAGCCAAGAAAGTTGTCGCCGGCGCGAAGGTCGACGCCAAGAAGATCAAGGACCTCAACGGCACGGTCAATCTGTCCACCAGCGACTGCAAGCTGTTGTTGAGCGGCACCGTCGTGGAAGTCTCGGATGGCAGGTGCGGGGCCTCCGGCAAATATTGCAAGAGCAGCGCCGGCTCGGCCTGCATCACCGAGCAATAAGCCGGCCAACGTTTAGCCGGCCTGGCGGATCTCCGCCTGTTCCTCGGCCCGGAAATGGCTGGGCGGCGATCCGATGACCCGTTTGAAGGCGCGGCTGAACGAGGCGTCGGATTCGTAGCCGAGGCGCGCCGCGACGACGGAAATCTTGAGCCGGTCGCGGACCAGCCATTGCCTCGCCTGGTGCATCCGCACCTGCGTGACGTACTTTGCCGGTGTTTCGCCGACAATGGTTGCGAAGCGCTCGGCGAAACCTGATCGCGAGGCACCCATCATCTTCGCCAGAGCCTCCACCGTCCAGTCGCGGTTCGGTTCCAGATGGATCGCGGCCAGCACCCGGCCGATCTCGCGGTCCCTGACCGCCGCAATCCAACCGGAAGAGTCGCCGCAGCCGCGCTCGACCCATGAGCGGATGACGGTCGCGGCGAGCACATCGGCCAGCCGCGCCAGGATGCCGCCGGAGCCGACGCGCTCCATCGTCACCTCGCGGGCCATCGCTTCCAGCAAATGCGGGATACCTGGCTCATAGGCCTCCAACTCATGTGCGCGCATCACGTCCGGCATCATGCCGAGCAAGGGGTGCAAGCCATCGAGATTGAAATACATGCTGCCGAAAAACAGCAAGGTCCCCGGACGGCAGCCGGGCATGCCGTCATTCGACATGCAATAGACACCCTTGCAGATTTCCTCGACCTCATAGCCGTGGATCGGCGCCGCCTCGATACCCGGCTCGCTCGCCAGCGTGTGGGCTGAGCCGCGCGGCAACAATACCGCGTCGCCCGCCTTGAGCTCGACCCATTCACCGGACGGCTGCAGCAACCAGCAGCCTTTGCGGCCGATGAAATGAAACCGTGCCGCCGCCTGAGCCGGAAAATGGATGCCCCAGGGTTCCTTCATCTCGCAACGGCCGTAATCGACGCCTTCGAGACGCAATCCGCGCAATATGTCTGTCAGCGGATCGCCGGTGATTGGAATTTTGGACGAACGGTCAAACATAATGGTGTTTCTAGCATGGAAACTCCAGCTAGTCACTCCCTATGTTGCTTGCATTGCCGCCAAATGCTGCGCTGCAACAGACCGGAGATCCCTCATGACCGAACCCGCGACAGGCGTCATGGACGCCGTTCTCGACCCATCGGAAACCGGCGAACGATCCGAGCCCGCATGGGGGGCGGTGGTCTCCCTGGCGCTCGGAGTCTTTGGCCTGGTGACCGCGGAATTTCTGCCTGCCAGCCTGCTGACGCCGCTTGCGCAGGATCTCGGCATCACCGAAGGCGCCGCCGGGCAGGCGGTAACGGCCACCGCCGTCATTGGCGCGATTGCGGCGCCGACCATGGCTATTGTCACCAAGCGGCTGGACCGCAGGCTGGTCATGTGGGCGCTGACGGTGCTGCTTGTGCTGTCAAACCTGGTGGCCGCGTTTGCGTCCTCGCTTCCCGTTCTTCTGATTGCCCGCATCATGCTCGGGATCAGTCTTGGCGGCTTCTGGTCGATGTCGGCAGCCATGGCGATGCGGCTCGTTCCGATGCGGTTGATGTCGCGCGCCATGTCGATCATTCTCACCGGCGTTTCGGTGGCGACGGTCTGCGCGGCTCCGGTCGGCGCCTATGTCGGCGACATCTGGGGCTGGCGGACGGCGTTCATGATCGCCGCCGTGGTCGGTGCGCTGGCGCTGCTGGTGCAGGTGGCTACCATTCCGAAGCTGCCGCCTGCAGGTACGGCAGGTTTTCGCACGCTGCTGGAGGTGATGAAGCGGCCGATGATCAGGGTGGCACTGCTGGTGGTGCTGCTGGTCGCCTCGGGACATTTTGCCGGCTTCACCTATGTCCGCCCGTTTCTCGAGAAGGTGCCCGCGCTGGACATCGAGACGATCTCGCTTGTGCTGCTCGCCTACGGCATTGGTGGCTTCTTCGGCAATTTTGCCGGCGGCTTCATTGCCGAACGCAGCCTCAAGGCAGCCGTCAGCCTGGCGCCCCTGCTGATCGCGTTTTCGGCGCTCCTGCTGCTGGTGGTCGGAGGTTCACCCGTCGTGGCTGCAATAGCAGTGGCCAGCTGGGGCTTTGCCTTCGGCGCCGTCCCAGTCGGGCTGCAGACCTGGCTGGTGCGGGCCGCCCCCGATCAGGCGGAAAGCGCCGGTGGGCTCATGGTTATGACGTTCCAGGTCGCCATCGCGTTGGGCGCCGTCTTCGGCGGCCTGCTGGTCGACAATACCGGCGTTGCCACCGCCTTCGCCTATTGCGCGGCGGCGACGTTGCTTGCGGCACTGGCGGCGTTCTTCCTTGGCCCCAAGCCGATCGACGACCCCAAGGCCTAAACGGAACGGCCGTCGAAGTCGAAGACCGGCACGGCGGCGACGTCCAACGCCTCGATGCAATTGATATTGATATAGGCACTTCGCCCGCTCCCTTCGCCGACATCCTCGGCGAAGGGGTGAATGCCGCAGCTGCGGCAGAAGCGGTGGGCGATGACATGGTTGCCGAAGCTGTAGCGGCCGAGATCATCGCCCCAGGCAAGCACCCGTATGCTCTCATGCGGAACTGCCCATAACAGTGCACCCTTGCGCGAGCAGATCGAGCAATTGCACCGAACGGCTCCGGTCAGCTCGCCTTCGACCTCGAACGCGACCTTGCCGCAGTGGCAGCTGCCTTGGTAGAGCATCGGGCCTTCCTCCTTCGGTTCGACAGGTGCAAATCCGACCGTGCCGGGCTATGTCTCCTGCGGCCAGTTTCTGGCTGCTACCTTAAGACGTTGCAAGCGCGCGGAGTCCGACACCGAAAAATGCAATCAGCCCGCGATCACCTCGAAGCAATTCTTTCGCCTCTTGCCGCTCGCGTCGACGATGAGAGGGTTTTCGTAAAGCTCTACCCGGAAGCCGCACGGGCGGCGGCGGACGCCACCGATGCGCGGCGAAAAGCCGGCGTCACGCTCGGGCCGCTCGATGGGGCGATCGTCTCGATCAAGGATCTGTTCGATGTCGCCGGCGAGCCGACCACGGCTGGCTCTCTGCTGCTCGCCAACGCAGCGCCGGCGCTGCGGGATGCCATTGTCGTGCAACAGTTGCGCCAGGCCGGTGCAATCATCCTCGGCAAGACCAACATGACCGAGTTCGCCTTTACTGCGATCGGCGTCAATCCACATTATGGCACGCCCGGCAATGCTAGCGATGCCAGCCGTATTCCGGGCGGCTCCTCCTCAGGCGCCGGCGTTTCGGTGGGCGAAGGCACCAGCGAAATCTCCATCGGCTCCGATACCGGTGGTTCGGTGCGCATTCCGGCATCGCTGAATGGCGTCGTCGGTTTCAAGCCGACTGCGCGGCGCGTGCCGCTTGCGGGTGCGTTTCCGCTGTCAGCCACGCTGGACTCGATCGGTCCGCTAGCCCGCACCGTCGCCGAATGTGCGGCGGCCGATGCAGTGATGTCGGGCGAAAACCTGGCGGCACTGTTGCCGCTGCCGCTGGACGGCCTGCGCATCGGTATTGCGCGCGGCGTGCTGTTCGATGATACGCAGGAAGAGGTCGCGACGACGTTCGACCGGTGTCTGCGCAAGATAGAGCTTAGCGGCGCACGGCTTGTGGAGCTGTCGATCGACGATCTGCTTGCCGATCTGCGCGTGGCAACCCAACGCGCGTCGATCGCGGCGATGGAAGGGGCGGAGATCCATGCCGACTGGCTGGCGACGGGAGCGACGAGGCCGGTCGACCCGCGGGTAAGCGGGCCATTGTCGCGCGCCGCCGCCATTCCGGCCACGATCTATATCAGGGCAATGCGCCGCCGCACGGCGCTGGCCGCCGCGATGGATGACCGGCTGGCGTCGGTCGACGAGCTGGCCCTGCCGACCACACCGGTGACGGCGCCGACGATCGTGTCGATGACCAGCGACGAGGCTCTGTGCAACAGGACGGAAGGCCTTCTGCTGCGCAACACGCAGGTCGCCAACCAGTTCGATCTATCAGCCATCTCGCTGCCGATGCCGGGAATGACGCGTCCGGCCGGGCTGATGCTGGTGGCACGCAATGGCCATGACCACCACCTGCTGCGCATCGCAGCGGGCGTGGAGGGGCTGCTTGCAAATTGATAGGATAGCGCGTGTCAGCGCGACGAGCAGTGGCCGCGTTCGCTGTCCTTGGCGGCGCGTTCGATGCTGGTGGCGACCAGCCAAGGCAGGGTGTACCGCTTGCCGTTGAAGGTCCGGGTGCGGTTCTCGATCGAGCCGACAACAACGACCTTGCCGGCATAGAGCTTGTCTGAAAGATCGAGCGCCTTGTCTTGCTGCGGCAGGCGATCGATGTCGATTGAAACGCCTTTGATGAGCTTCCCATTAGCGAGGTCGAGCGCGCTGTTCGATGGACAGGGTGCCGCCACGCAGCGTATGCCGTTGTCGCAGAACACGTAGCTACCCTGTCCGTTGGCGAAGGCTTGCGCCGTCGCCACGCAGAAGCCGGTGGTCAGCAGGAATTTTGTGACGCTTGCCATGCCGGCACCATCGCCGGCGAATTCGGGAAAATTGGGGCGCTTTCAGAAATCGGCAGGGAACCGCCGCCGGTAGTGCTCGACCACTTCGGGGTTGCGCAGATTGACCGGCAATCTGTTGGCCAGCACCAGCAAGGCTTCGCCAGCCGCGCCGACGCCCATGCGCATCATCGACTGCTCGGTAATCCCAGCCATGTGCGGGGTGACGATGACGTTGTCGAAGCCAAAATAAGGATGGTTGGGCGGTAGCGGTTGTGTAGCAAAAACATCGAGCGCAGCGCCGCCGATGCGGCCCTTCTGCAAGGCCTCGATCAGCGCGTCGTCATCGATCACCGGCCCGCGCGAAACATTGATCAGCAGCGCATCCGGCTTCATCCGCTCAATGCGCTCGCGGCTGATCAGCCCCCGTGTTTCGGGCGTCAGCGGGCAGCACAGAACGATGATGTCGCTCTGCTCGATGAGTGCATCGATCGACAGGAAGCCGACCCTGTCCGGCGCCGGCCGCATGCTGCGCGTCGTCGCCACCACATTCAGATCGAACCCATGGGCGGCGATGTGGCCAACCGCCTGACCGATCGCGCCGAGGCCGACAATGCCGATCGTCTTGCCCGCTAGCTCGCTGGCCACCACCGTGTGTTCGCGGCCCGCCAGCCATCCTTTCGCACGCAAGTCGCGGTCCAACACACGGAAGCGCCTAAGCAGCGCCAGCGCCGCGAACATCACATATTCGGCGACAGATCGCGCGTTCACCCCCGGCACGTTCGCCACCAGCACGCCGGCCGCATTGGCCGCTTCCATCGGTACCATGTCCAGCCCGGCGCCGTGGCGGATCGCGGCCCTGAGCTTCTTCGCGCCTTCGAAAAGCGCCGCAGGCAAGGGAGCGCGAACGATGATGACATCGGCGTTCCTCGCCTCGGCGGCCAGCGTGGCCGCATCGAGGGCGGAAGCAACGACGAGTTCGCCGGCCCCGGTCAGCATGGAAGCGGCACGAGGGTGCAGTCTGTGTGTTGACAGGATCTTGGGCATTTCAGGCCTTTTCGAGCGCAGGGCTTTCCGGTTCCGCCCCACGCCCCTCGATCAGCCCCTTCCAGTAGCTTTCCGCGCCTTGCAGGTGGGCGCTCATCAGCGCCTGGGCGAGGTTGCCATCGCGGCGCAGCAGCGCCTCGTAGATCTGGATATGCTCGGCATGGGAGCGCACGCTGCGTTCGGGATCGTTGAAATAGATCGGCAGGCGCAGTTCACCCATCATGTAGTAGACGCTGCAGATATTGTGGAAGACGCTGTTCTTGGTCGCCCGCACGATCTCGAGGTGGAACTCGCGGTCTTCCCGGGCAAGCCCTTCACCGGCGGCGATGCGATCCTCGGAGGCCTTCAGGATCTCGCGCAGCCGCTCGAAATTCTCCTCGGTGGCGCGTGAACAGGCAAGTTCGGCGGCCTTGATCTCGTGGATCTTGCGCAACTCGACCGTCTCGTAGATCTGGACGGGATCGAGCGGCAGGCCGGCGCGGGCGAACAGCGCCATCGCCTCGACGCTCGCCTGCTTCGTATCGATGTAGATGCCGGATTTCGCCCGTCGCTCGACGATGCGCATGGCCTCGAGAATGGCCAGCGCCTCGCGGATCTGGCCGCGGCTGACGCTGAAATGCTCTGCCAGTTCGCGCTCCGACGGCGTGCGGCCCGTCTCCTTGTCCGAATGGGAGAACAGATAGGCGGCGAGTTCCGCGAGAAGGTTCTTTTCTTTCATGTCAGCCGTGTTGCGCGTGCGCCTCCAGGAACCGCTCCGAAATGGTGAATCCCAGCCCGGGTCTATCAGGGATCGCTACCATACCGTCCTTTGCTTCGACAGTCTCTTCGATCAGATCGTGGATCATCGGGTTGGCGCCGAGCGAATATTCGACGGTGAAGCTCGCCGGTGAAGCAGCGCAGACATGCAGCCCGGCAAAGAAGCAGGGCGCGCCGGCCCAAAGATGCGGCGCAAAGCGCAGATTGAAGGCGCTGGCGATGGTGCCGATCTTCATCGCCTCGCTGATGCCACCGCAAAAGGCCGGATCCGGCTGGAATATATCGGCGGATTTGAGCACGGCGAGGTCGCGGAAGGCATAGCGCGTCGCCTCGCTTTCGCCGGTGGCGATCGGGATCGAACCGCAGGCGCGCACCTCGGCCATGCCGGGCTTGTCGTCGGCGATCACCGGCTCCTCGAACCAGGCGAGATCGAGGTCGCCGGCGAGATGGATAAAGCGCTTGGCCTCGGCCACCGTGTAGGTGCCGTGCGCGTCGACCATCAGGTCGATATCGGGACCGAGCGCCTGTCTGGCGGCACGGACGCGAGCGGCCGAGATATGTGGGGCGCCGTCCATGGCGCCGACGCGCATCTTCAGCGCCTTGAAACCGCCCTTGGTGATGTAGGACTGCAGCTGGTCGCCGATGGCTTCCGCAGTGGCCCAGCCGCCGGAAGCATAGGCCGGCATGCGGTCCAGCTTGCGGCCGCCGAGCAGCCGCCAGACCGGAACGCCGAGCGATTTGCCAAGAATGTCCCACAATGCGATGTCGACGGCGCTGATAGCGGCGATGCTCATGCCGCGTCGCGCCAATTGCGGCATGGCGTGGCCAGCGCGAGCGGCGCTGTCGTGGCGCGTGCCATTATAGAGCATCTCCCATATGACGCCGATGTCAGCCGGGTCGCGGCCGACCAGCTGCGGGCCGACCTCGTAGTTCAGCAAATGGACAAGGGCGCCGTAGCTGCCGGCGCTGCCGGCGGCATTCTTGCCCTCGCCCCAGCCGACCAGCCCGTCGTCGGTCTCGATGCGCAGGATGGCGGCGTCGAACGTCGCCACCTGACCGAAGTCGCTACGGTGCTGCTTCGCGGCTTCGATCGGTATGCGGACCCACCAGGCTTGGACCGTCTTGATGCGCATGTTCATCCTCGGCCCGGCCGCGGTGAGGCGGAAGGGCTTTTCCAAACGGCTCGGCTACTTGATCAGCGGCAGCAGCGTTTCCGCGTTGATGCGCATCTGGTCGGTGTAGAATTTCTCCGTGAGCACGCTGGAGCCGTGGTCCTGAATGAATTTCAACTGCTCCGGCGAGATGTCGACGGGGTTGCGTTCGACCATGTCGGGATAGGGGGCAGCCGGGGTGCGGTCGACGGGGGCGACGAATTCATTGGTCAGCGCGCCGTCATAGCCGATCTCCTTCAGCGTGCCGACGATCTTCGGCCAGTCGATCTGCCCGAGGCCGGCGGCGAAGCGGTTGTTGTCGGCGACATGGAAGTCGTACAGGCGCTTGCCGACCTGCCGGATGGCGTCGTAGACGTTAAATTCTTCCATGTGGATGTGGTAGGCGTCGAGGCAGACGCCGCATTCGGGACTGACCGCATCGGCCAGCGCCAGTGCCTGGGCGCCGCGGTTGAACAGATAGGTCTCGAAGCGGTTGAGCGGCTCGACCGCGATCTTGACGCCGACCTTCTTGGCGTGGGTGAAGCATTCCCGGGTGGCGTCGACCACCCATTTCCACTCCTCTTCCTCGGTGCCGTCCGGCACCACCTTGCCGACGGTGGCCGGAACCAGCGTGATGATCTCGCCATCAAGTTCGCTGACCATGGTCAGCACGTCCTTGACATACTGCACCGAGCGCTCGCGCTGGCCCTGGTCCTTGGCGGCGAGATTGCGCTCGCCCAGCATCAGCGTCACCGCTCCCCAGCAGCGAATGCCGTACTCGTTCAACAGTGCGCGCGTCTCCTTGGGCTTGTAGTGTTCGGGTTCGCCGGAGATCTCGATCGACTCGTAGCCGAATTTCTTGATGCGCTTGAGCGTCGTTTCCAGCGGCTCCGCCCGCATCCAATTGTGCGTCGAAAGATGCATGGTCTATCCTTCCCAGAATCGCCTGTACCAGTTCGCCTGCGGCGCACTCTGCCGAAGCGTGCCGCATGATTCCTCCCCAAGGCGTCCCAGCATTTTTTGCAAACTGGTTCGACCAATTGGGCTTGATGGGAGGTCTACAGTAATTTCATCTGGACGGCAAGAAGTGCTGCCATCAAGCGTTAGCTCCTAGCTAGACCATTGATTATGCTTAAACATGTGGCTTAACTCGGCATGGTTGCAAGACTGCGGCAGCGCGTCAAATGGCTTGACCAGATTTCGTCATTTGGTAATACCAGAATAGCGGCGCTGAGCGCGCTGTGCAAAGAGACCAAAGACGCTGGCCCTGTTTTCAATCGGCGCTATGCTTGGTCGTGAAACATAGGGAGATGCCGATGCCGACGACGATGAAGGGGCCTGGTCTGTTCCTGGCGCAGTTTGCGGGCGACGCCGCGCCGTTCAATTCGCTGGCCTCGATCACCAAATGGGCGGCTGGTCTGGGCTACAAGGGCGTGCAGATCCCGACATGGGACGCTCGACTGTTCGATCTCGAGAAGGCAGCCTCCTCCAAGGCCTATTGCGACGAGGTGAAGGGCATCTGCGCCGATGCCGGCGTCGAAATCACCGAACTGTCGACGCATCTGCAGGGGCAACTGGTGGCGGTGCATCCCGCCTATGACGCGCAGTTCGACGGCTTTGCGCCGGCTGCGGTGCACAACAATCCAAAAGCCAGGCAGCAATGGGCGGTCGAACAGATGAAGTTCGCCGCCAAGGCGTCGAAGAATCTCGGGCTCAAGGCGTCGGTGTCGTTTTGCGGCGCGTTGGCCTTCCCATACCTCTACCCATGGCCGCAGCGGCCGGCGGGACTGATCGAGGAAGCATTTGCCGAGCTGGGCAAGCGCTGGAAGCCAATCCTCGACGTCTATGACGAGAACGGCGTCGATATCGGCTACGAAATCCATCCGGGCGAGGACGTGTTCGACGGCGCGACATTCGAGATGTTCCTCGATGCGGTCGGCGGCCACAAGCGCTGCAACATCAACTACGACCCGTCGCACTTCCTGCTGCAGCAGCTCGATTATCTCGAATTCATCGACATCTACCACGAGCGGATCAAGGCGTTCCACGTCAAGGACGCTGAATTCAATCCGACCGGGCGGCAAGGCGTCTATTCCGGCTACCAGAGCTGGACCAACCGCGCCGGGCGTTTCCGCTCGCTCGGCGACGGGCAGGTGGATTTCGGCGGCATCTTCTCCAAGCTCACCCAATACAATTACGATTCATGGGCGGTGCTGGAATGGGAATGCTGCCTCAAGCACCCGGAGGATGGTGCTGCCGAAGGCGCCCCCTTCATCCAGCACCACATCATCAGGGTGACGGAAAAAGCATTCGACGATTTCGCCGGCGGCACGACCGATAAAAAGGTGCTGCGCGGCATGATGGGGATCTAGCACAGATATCCCTCCCGAGGGGAGGGTGGCCCGGAGGGCCGGGTGGGGTCGGTCCATGCCGAGCTTCATGCCCGGCGACCCCACCCGCGCTACGCGTCGACCCTCCCCCTCAAGGGGGGAGGGGTATCTCAGATAACGAGGGAGAAAATCATGGTTGGCGCATCGAAGACGGAAACGGGAGGCGGTCCGATCCGCTACGGCATGGTTGGCGGCGGACAAGGCGCCTTTATCGGCGCGGTGCACCGCATCGCGGCGCGCATTGATAACGAGTTCGTGCTGGTTGCCGGCGCCTTGTCGTCGAATCCGGAGCGCGCCAAGGCCTCGGCGGCCGAGCTTGGGCTCGATCCGGCACGCAGCTACGGCTCCTATGCCGAGATGGCCCAGGCCGAGGCCAAGCGGCCGGACGGCATCGAGGTGGTGGCCATCGTCACGCCGAACAATGTGCACGTGCCGGCCGCCAAGGCTTTTCTAGAGGCCGGCATCCACGTCATCTGCGACAAGCCGCTGGCGACGACGCTGGCCGAGGCAAAGAAGCTGGCGGCGCTGGTCGAAAAGACCGGCAAGGTGTTTGTGCTGACGCATAACTACACCGCCTATCCGATGGTGCGGCAGGCACGCGAGATGGTGGCCAAAGGACAGCTCGGCGATATCCGCATCGTGCAGTCGGAATATCCGCAGGACTGGCTGACCGAAGATCTGGCCGCCACCGGCCAGAAGCAGGCTGCGTGGCGCTCAGACCCCAAGCAGGCCGGTGCCGGCGGTGCGCTGGGCGATATCGGCACGCACGCCTACAACCTCGCCCGTTTCGTCTCCGGGCTGGAGCTCGATTCGTTGTCGGCCGATCTCGATGCCTTCGTACCGGGGCGGCTGCTCGACGACAACATCAATGTGCTGCTGCGCTTCAAGCCGGTCGGCGGGTCGCACTCCGCCAAGGGCATGATCTGGGCAAGCCAGGTGGCGCCCGGCCACGAGAACGGCCTGAAATTGCGCATCTACGGCTCGAAGGGCGGGCTCGAATGGGTGCAGGCCGATCCGAACTATCTCTGGTACACGCCGTTCGGCCAGCCGAAGCAGTTGATCACCCGAAACGGCGCGGGAGCGTTGCCCGTCGCCGGGCGCGTCAGCCGCGTTCCGCCAGGCCATCCGGAAGGCTATCTCGAAGGTTTCGCCAACATCTACCAGGAAGCCGCGCGGGCCATTCGTGCGGCGCGCCGGAAGGGCGGCAAGCCGGCTAAGGATGTCGTTTTCCCAACTGTGCAAGACGGCGTCGAAGGCATGGCCTTCATCGAGGCCTGCGTGAAATCGGCGAAGAAGAATGGAGCGTGGACGAAGCTCTGAAGGGGTGGTGATATTCAGGTGAGACCGGCCTGCAAATGGCAGTTTCCTGCGCTTCCGGTGCTCATGTACCAAAAGTACGCTCCGCTCCGGTTCTCGGAACCCACCATTTTCGGCTCGGCCTGACCTGAATCTCACCACCCCTCCGGCGATCGAGCGAATGAAGGGGAGGGGCGTCGATGAAAATCGGCATGTGCATGTTGTTGTGGACGACCAGTGTCACGAAAAAACACGAGCCGTTGTTGAGGGATATCAAGGCGACCGGCTTCGACGGCGTCGAGATACCGGTCTTCTCCGGCACGCCGGACGACTACAAGAAGCTCGGTGAGCTGCTCGACCGCATCGGGCTGCAACGTACCGCCGTCTCGGCGATGGGCGATCCGGCGATGAACCTGATCTCGGCCGACGCCTCGACGCGCAAGGCCGGTATCGACTACATGAAATCGGCGATCGACTGCGCTCAGGCGCTTGGCGCGAACACGTTGAGCGGCCCGCTGCATTCCACACTCGGAGCCTTCTCCGGCAGCGGGCCGACGGCGGCCGAGAAAAAACGTTCGATCGCTTCGCAGCGCGCCATCGGTGACCATGCCGGCAACAAGGGTGTCACCATCGGGCTGGAGGCGCTCAACCGCTTCGAATGCTATCTGCTCAACACGATGGACGATTTGTCGGCGCATATCGACGCGATCGACCGGCCGCACATCAAGGCGATGTACGACACGTTCCATGCCAACATCGAAGAGGCCGACCCGATCGGCGCCTATACGCGCAACCGCAAGAACATCGTCCATATCCATATTTCGGAGAACGATCGCGGCGTGCCGGGCCGCGGCCACGTCCCCTGGAAGGAGACTTTCTCCGCCATTCGCAAGAGCGGCTACGACGATTGGCTGACGATCGAGGCGTTCGGGCGTTCGCTGAAGGATTTAGCCGCGGCCACCAAGGTGTGGCGCGACTTTTCCGAAGGCCCGGAAGCTGTTTACCGCGACGGCTACAGGCATATCAGGAATGGATGGAGGAAGGCGCCCTAACCGCACGCCTGCGCAACGCCCCCGTCAGCCCTGGCCGGCCTGGATCCGGTTGTAGTCGTGGATCGTCCTGCTCAAGCGGCGGCGCAGGAAATTGGAAATGTTGTCGAAGATGAAAACGACGAGCAGGACCAAGAGCACCATGTAGAAGACATTGGCCCAGTTGGAATTGGTGCGCATCGCCTCCCAGAGCTTCAGGCCGATGCCACCGGCACCGACGGCGCCGATGATCGTCGCGCCCCTGGTGTTGGATTCCCACTGATAGAGTGTCTGGCTGATGAAGACCGGGATCACTTCCGGCAGCACGCCATAGCGCTGCACCAGCAAGCCGTTGGCGCCGGTCGACTGGATGCCCTCGCGTGGCTTGTCATCGATGTTCTCGAGGCCTTCCGAATAGACTTTGCCGAGCGTGCCGATCTCGGTGAAGAAAATCGCGGCGCTGCCGGCAAGCGGGCCCGGGCCGAAGGCGCGGGTGAAGAACAGCGCCCAGATCAGCATGTCGACCGAACGCATGAAATCGAAGAACCGCTTTAGCACCTGGCTAAGCAGGCCGCTCGGGGTGATGTTGCGGGCGGCGAAGAAGGCGAGCGGGAAGGCAACGATGCCGCCGAGTAAGGTGCCGAGAAACGCCATGACGATGGTCTGGAACAGCTTCGTCCAGACGTCGCCATGCTGCCATTGGGCGTTGTTCCAGATATTATCGGCGGCCAGCGCAATGTTTGATGTGCCCGGCTTGAGCTGGGGTCCGGACACCAGCAACGAGACCACCTCGCCGGGCGACTTGCCGAAGAAGGGCGAGCGTGTGTCGAAGACGAAATTCGCCCAGCCGAGGAAGCGCTTGCGGACCTTGACGCGATCGACGGTTATACGGACCTCGCCGGCAAAGCCCATCCTGGCGACGATCTCATCGTCATGCGCGGTGATCCACTCCGGCACCGGGCCGGATATTACCGGTTTGCCGCTGGCCAAGGACACCGGCACCGTCTGGCCATTGGCGACCAGCGTCGCCTCGGTCTTGTCGAAGATGACCGATTTGGCCCGGCCGTCGATCAGGATGGTGTAGGAGCCGTTGGCGTTGGTGATGACCCAATCGGGATGCGGATCTTCGCCGAGCGCCGAAAAACGCGGGTATCTGGGTGTGATCTGAGGCTGGTCGAGACGGAATTCCGGCTGCAGATCGTAGCTGATCCATTGCGTCAGGAAGAGCGGCAGGCGCTCCCAGTGCGATTCCCTCAGCACTTGCGGCAGGCTGAAGAACCACAAGGCGTAGAGGAGATAGAGCAGGATGCCGGTGAACAGGACCAGCGGGCCGAAGCGTTTGTACAAGGGCCGCCGGAACACTTGGGGAAAGCGCTCCTCGATCGACCGCATCTCATCGGCGGTCATTGCGGCCATGGGCAGTCTTCTTGTTGATTTGCCATGATCTTTTCCAAAAACCGGAATCCACTTTTTGGGATCATGGTCAGGCACCCATCATGAATGCCTGCTCGCCGACGAGCTTGCGGCGTAGCCAGGCGGAAAACTGGTCGACGAGGAAGATCGTCGTGAACAGCAGCAGCACCAATGCCAGCGTCTTGGCGCCGAAGCCGCGCGAGATGGAGAGCTTCAGTTCCTCGCCGATGCCGCCACCGCCGACCGCGCCGATAATGGTCGAGATACGCACATTGATCTCGATCCTGAGCAGCGTGTAGGACATGAAATTGGGCAGCACTTGCGGCAGGCCGGCAAAGCGCACGCGCTCGAACCAGTTGGCGCCGACCGCGCGCAGGCCTTCTTCGGCGCGCATGTCGATGTTTTCGTTGATCTCGTAGAAGAGCTTGCCGAGAGCGCCGATGGAATGCAGGCCGATGGCGATGATGGCTGCGACCGGGCCGGTCGAGAGGATGGCTGCGAACAGGCCGGCAATGACGATCTCGGGGAAGGCGCGAAGCAGTTCCATGAAGCGCTTGACGACGAGCCTGAGCACCGGACTGGGCGTCAAGTTGCGCGCGGCGATGAAGGAAAAGGGCACCGCAAAGACAAAGCCGATGAAAGTGGAAACCAGCGCCAGGTTAAGCGTGGTGAGCATCAGCTCGAAATATTCGGGTAGATAAAAGCCGCCCCAGAGATAGACGCGGCCAAGCGGGAAGTTGAACTCTTGGCTGCCCTTGTCGTGCGGCGATGCGATGTCGAACAGCGCCCGCCAGACGTCGTTCCAGTCCTTGGGAACAAGCCAACTAAGGAAATCCAGTATGTGCGGCAGCCGATCGAAGAAATGTCCGGCATTGGCCTCGTCGGCGAACCACATGGCTGTGCACATGGCGACAAGCAGTGAGCCGATGCCGAGCGCCGTGTAGAACCGGCGCAAGGACGTCTGGCGTCGCCAGGCGTCTGCTGCCTGCCGGACCGCGTCTGAACGAATTGTAGCGGCGAAGGTCATACGGGGTCACGAGCGGACACGCAAAAAGGGCGGCGACCGCATCGGCCCGAAAGTTGACTTTCGGAAAGCACGATGCGGCATCTAAGTGTTAGAGCGTACTTTGTGCGTCCAAGTGGACGCACGTCGCTCTAATGGACGCCGCCCTTTCCGCAATTGTCGTCAGCCGCCGATCGCGGCTTTGCGGGCTTCGACGATGACGCTGTAGAAGTCCGGCTTCACCGGAACATAGCCGGTGAAATCGCCGCCTTCGATGGCCTCGAAGCAAGGCTTGTCCTTGGCCGGCAGGCTGGTGAAGAAGTTGGCGAGCTTGGCGCTCATATCGCCGCCGAGTGCGGTGCGCACGACCAGCGGGCCGTTCGGGATCAAGCCGGAGCGCCAGACTTCGACGAAATCGTTGGGGTCCACGGCGCCCTTGGCGACTTCCTTGTGGAAGGTGCCGGAGGTGTAGCCGTTCTTGAAGTCGCCGATGCCAGAGGAATCGTCAACCGCAACATCGACCTTGCCGTCGCGAACGGCGAGGAGGTTGTTCTCGTGGCCACCATTGAACTGTGTCGAGGCGAAGAAGGTTTCGTTCGAAGCGCCGGTGTCTTTCGGGATCTGGGTCAGCGGGATCAGGTAGCCGGAGGTCGAATCCGGGTCGGCATAGCCGAGCTTCTTGCCCTTGGCCGACTTGATGTCGGTGATGCCGGACGACTTCAGCGCAAGGCCGATCGAATAATAGCCGGTCGCGCCGTCGGTCTGCTGGGTGGTGAGGATCGGGGTCACGGCGTTCGGATCCTTGAGGTAGACGCTGGCATAGCCCGACGCGCCAAGCTCTGCGAAATCGAGCGTGCCGCCGAGCAGGCCCTGGATAACGCCGTCATAGTCGGCGGCCGGGAACAGCGAGACCTTCTCGAAGCCGAATTCGGACTTCATGTGATCGGCGAGGCACTGAAAGTTGCGCAGCCGGTCCGCTTCGTTTTCACCGCCAAGGATGCCGATGCGGAATTCCTTGATATCCTGGGCGTGAGCGGCGCTTGCCGCGATGGCGAGCAATGAAACGGCGCCAAAAACCATCTTCCTGAACATTATCTCTCTCCTGTTGGTCCCGGCCTCGCGCCGGTAGCGTTCGAATTTTTTGACAGGTGCCTTTGACGCGGGCGGGCGATCAGGCCGTTCTCAATATCCCGGGAATGCGGGCTCGAGCGGTCCGGCGGATGCAGCGATTTTCTGTTTGATGGCGACACTGGTGGAGGTGATGGCCTCGGAGATTTCGCCGCCATTGCTGTCGGCGCCGTAGACCATGCGCACGGCCTCGCGGTTGAGGGCTTCGGGCGGGCCGTCGAAGACGACCTTGCCGGCGGCCATGCCGATGATGCGGTTGCAGTAGGTGCGGGCCGTATCCAGCGTATGCAGATTTGTGATGACGGTGATGCCCTCGCGCAAATTGATGTCCTGCAGCGAATCCATCACCACCTTGGCGTTGAGCGGATCGAGCGAGGCAATCGGCTCATCCGCCAGCAACACCTTCGGCTGCTGCATCATGGCGCGCGCAATCGCAACGCGCTGCTGCTGGCCGCCGGAAAGTGTGCCGGCCGGCTGCAGGGCGGTGCGGGCGATGTCGAGGCGCTCGAGGGCTGCAACCGCCTCGGCGCATTCACCGCGGGAGAACATGCCAAATAGGTTGGACAGCGTCGAGCGGTGGTTGAGCCGGCCGAGCAGCACATTGGTCAGCACATCGAGGCGCGGCACGAGATTGAACTGCTGGAAGATCATGGCGCAGTCGCGCTGCCATCGCCGGAGCGGCGAGCCGCGCAACCCGGAGACCTCGACGCCGTTGAACAGGATGGATCCCTGGCTGGGATCGATGAGGCGGTTAATCATGCGCAGCAGCGTCGATTTGCCGGCGCCGGAGCGGCCAATGATGCCGACCATCTGGCCTTGCGGAATCGCGATGTGAACATTGCTGACGGCGGTGTTCTTGCCGAACCGGCGGGTGACGCCGCGGATTTCGAGCGTAGCTGACATGGTGCAGGCTCCAGTCCAATCGCAATTGAAGGTCTGTTTACCCTGGCTAGCGCAGCCGCATGAACCTGCGGTGTCGGAACGATGTCAGTTTTGTTACTGCCCACAGCCTGGAGCGGGGCGGGATCAACTCGGCGCGAGAAGCTCGAATGGTGAATGGTGATAAGAACGGCTTCCCTGAGCCTCGAAACCTGTCCGCTGCCCCCATTCACATTCACCATTCACCATTTCACGACCCTCAGCCGCCATATTTCTCCAGAAACGCCTCCGCCGACAATTCCCGAAAATCGTCGAGCGCGGCGCGCAGCCTTGCGTGGTCCCAGTCCCACCAGGCGAGCGCCTGGTAGCGCTCCGCGGTGCGGCGGTCGAAGCGTTCGCGGATCGGCTTGGCCGGTACGCCGGCGACGATGGTGTAGGGCGCGACGTCCTTCGACACCACCGCACCGGCACCGACCGCCGCGCCATCGCCGACGGTGACGCCCGGCAGGATGGTCGAGCCGTGGCCGAGCCAGGTGTCGTGGCCGATGGTGACGCGTTTGGCGCGGCGCTTGGCGAAGAATTCGCTCTCGTGCTCGGCGTCGTCCCAATAATCCGAGGCGCGATAGGTGAAATGGTGCAGCGTCGGCCGCCAGGTCGGATGGTTGGTAGCGTTGATGCGCACGCTTGCGGCGATGTTGGCGAATTTGCCGATCGTTGCGCACCAGACGCCGCAGTCCTGCATCATGTAGGAATAGTCGCCGAGCGTGCTTTCGGAAACCCGGCAGCGCTCGGCGATCTCGGTCCAGCGGCCAAGCGTCGAGTTCTCGACTTCCGCCGTCTCGTGGATCAGCGGCGCCTCCGACAGTTTCCTGGTCATGCGGCGATTTTCCCGGCGGCGAAGGCGGTCACGTCGATGACGCGGTCGGCGACCGCCTCACGCACGTCGTGATCGTGGAAGATGCCGAGCAAAGCGACGCCCGCTGCCTTCTTGGCGACGATCAGGGAAATCACCACATCGCGGTTCCTGGCATCGAGCGAAGCGGTCGGCTCGTCGAGCAGCAGGATCGGGTGCTCGGTGATGAAGCCGCGCGCGATGTTGACGCGCTGCTGTTCACCGCCGGAGAACGTCGCCGGCGGCAGCGCCCAGAGCTTCTCCGGCAGGTTGAGCTGCGCCAGCAAGGCGCGTGCCTTGCCGTGCGCGACCTCGCGCTCCTCGCCGCGCTCGACCAGCGGTTCGGCCACGACGTCGAGCGCAGAGACACGCGGTACGGTGCGCAGGAACTGGCTGACATAGCCGATGGTAAGCCGGCGCACGGCAAGCACGGTGCGCGGGCTGGCCGAGGCGAGATCGATGAGCCCGCCCTCGTGCTGGACGATGATCTGGCCTTCATCGGCGGCATAATTTCCGTAGAGCATTTTCAGGATCGAGCTCTTGCCGGCGCCGGACGGGCCGCCGAGCACGGCGCATTCGCCGGCCCTGATCGCGAACGAGACACCGGCGACCACCGGCAGTTTGATGCCGTCGCGCAGATGCATGGTGAAGCTCTTCGCGACATCGGAGACAACGAGCGGGGTTGCCATCAGAGCGTTCTCCAATCGTCATTCGTCTGCGGGCCAACACCCCCCTCTGGCTTGCCCTCTTTGCCAAAACTTGCCATCTCCCCCTCAAGGGGGGAGATTGGCAGTCGCATTCGGTTTCGCCATTCTCCTGTGTCGCAGAACGGGCGGGCCATAAAAGCTGCTGATCTCCCCCCTTGAGGGGGAGATGGCCGGCAGGCCAGAGGGGGGTACGCCGGAGCAATCATCGTCACACCTGCAGAATCGAGGAGACAAGCAACTGGGTATAAGGCGCGCGCGGATCGTCGAGGACGCGGTCGGTGAGGCCGCTTTCGACGACGCGGCCGTCCTTCATCACCATCATGCGCTGCGACAACAGCCGCGCCACGGCGAGATCGTGGGTGACGACGATGGCGGCCAGGCCGAGATCGGTGACCAGGCCGCGCAACAGATCGAGCAGGCGCGCCTGCACCGAGACGTCGAGGCCGCCGGTTGGCTCGTCCATGAACACCAGCCGCGGCCCGGTGACGAGGTTGCGGGCGATCTGCAGGCGCTGGCGCATGCCTCCGGAAAAGGCGCGCGGCTCGTCGTCGATGCGATCCTCGTCGATCTCGACGCGCGACAGCCAGTCGACGGCGGTGGCGCGGATTTTTCCATAGTGGCGGTCGCCGACCGCCATCAACCGCTCGCCGACATTGGCGCCGGCCGACACCGTCATGCGCAGCCCGTCCGCCGGGTTCTGATGGACAAAACCCCAATCGGTGCGCATCAGGAAGCGGCGCTCGGCCTCGCTCATGCGGTAGAGTTCGCGAAACTGGCCGTCGCGCATCCGGTAGCTGGCGGTGCCGGAACTGGGCAGCAGTCGAGTTGACAGGCAGTTGAGCAGCGTCGTCTTGCCGGAACCAGATTCGCCGACCACCGCCAGCACTTCGCCCGGCCAGAGGTCAAAAGTGACGTTCTCGCAGCCGACGCGCGAGCCGTAGGATTTGGACAGCGCCGAAACGCGCAGCAAAGGTTCGTCGGTCATTGCTTCTCCTTACCCTCCCCCTCGTGGGGAGGGTCGGCGCGTAGCGCCGGGGTGGGGGGTGAGGCGGTGGCAGTACCCCCACCCGCGCCTTCGGCGCGACCTCCCCACAAGGGGGAGGTAGGGGCGTTGCGCCGCTTCTCGCAATGATCGGTATCGGAGCAGACGAACATGTGGCCGCCATGGTCGTCGAGGATGACCTCGTCGAGATAGACGTTCTCGGCCGCGCACAGCGCGCAGGGCTGGTCGAAGGTCTGCACCTCGAACGGATGGTCCTCGAAATCGAGGCTGACCACATCGGTGAAGGGCGGCAGCGCGTAGATGCGCTTTTCGCGGCCGGCGCCGAACAATTGCAAAGCCGGCGAACGGTGCATCTTCGGATTGTCGAATTTCGGCGTCGGCGAGGGATCCATCACATAGCGGCCCTCAACCTTGACCGGGTAGGCGTAGGTGGTGGCGATGCGGCCGTGCCTGGCGATGTCCTCGTAGAGCTTCACATGCATAAGGCCGTATTCCTCCAGCGCATGCATTTTGCGCGTCTCCGTTTCCCGCGGCTCGAGGAAGCGCAGCGGCTCGGGGATCGGCACCTGGTAGACCAGCACCTGACCGGCACTCAGCGGATATTCAGGGATGCGGTGGCGGGTCTGGATGATGGTCGCCTTGGCCGTTTCGGTGGTGACCGCGACATTGGCGACCTTCTTGAAGAAGGCGCGGATCGAGACGGCATTGGTGGTGTCGTCGGCGCCCTGGTCAATGACCTTGAGCACATCGTCCGGGCCAATGATCGAAGCGGTAACCTGGACGCCGCCGGTGCCCCAACCATAGGGCATCGGCATTTCGCGCGAGGCGAACGGCACCTGATAGCCAGGAATGGCGATGCCCTTGAGGATGGCGCGGCGGATCATCCGCTTGGTCTGTTCGTCAAGATAGGCGAAGTTGTAGGTGGCGATGTCGGTCATGGCGATCGCTTCCGCTCTGTGCTACCGAATTGAGTTCCAAGACACGGAAAAGGGGCTGGGCTCCGATGACCCCGACCGGATGGATGCGCCTCGGAATCCTGTTGCTGGTGTTCGTCGGGGTGGTTGCCTTTGTGCTTCGAAGAATGGTTCTTCCTGAGCCGAGGGAAGGCGCGCAAGGCGAGACCATTGGCGGCAGTAACGGTTACGGCGGATCCGGAGGCCATTCCCCAGACGGGGGAGGTCACGGTGGTGGAGCTAACTGAAGTCATTCCGCTGCCTGCCTCTTCTCTTCGCCCTTGCCGGCATTTTCGCGGGCGTCGTGCTCGGTGCGCATGCGGCGCACGAGGTCGAGCTCGGCCTGGAAGTCGACATAATGCGGCAGCTTCAGATGCTCGACGAAGCCGGTCGCCTGGACATTGTCGGAATGCGAGATGACGAACTCCTCGTCCTGCGCGGCGGCGATGACATCCTCGCCCAACTCCGAGGCGCGCAGCGCGCGGTCGCACAGCGCCATGGCCATCGCCTTGCGTTCGCTCTGGCCGAAGACGAGGCCGTAGCCGCGGGTGAATTGCGGCGGCGCCTTGGCCGAGCCCTTGAACTGGTTGACCATCTGGCATTCGGTGACGCGGATGCTGCCGAGCGGCACGGCAAAGGGCAGTTCCGGCACGTCCAGTTCCAGTTCGACCTCGCCGATGCGAACTTCGCCGACGAAGGGATGGTTGCGCGCATAGCCGCGTTGGGTGGAATAGCCGAGCGCCAGCAGAAACCCCTCGTCGCCGCGTGACAGCGCCTGCAGGCGGATGTCGCGCGCCATCGGGAATTCCAGCGGCTCGCGGGTGATGTCGCCGGGGACACGATCCCCAGGCATGTCGCCATCAGGCTCGATCAGGCCTTCGCGGGCGAGGATGGCCGAGACGCGCGGCATCGCTTCCGCCTCGCCGGCACGCTGTTCCGGCTCGGCGACTTCGCCGCCGGCGGCAAGCTCGGGATCGAGCAGCCGGTGGGTGTAGTCGAAAGTCGGGCCGAGCAGCTGCCCGCCGGGCAGGTCCTTGTAGGTCGCCGACACCCGCCGCTCGACCAGCATCGTGCCGGTGTCGATCGCCCTGGTGTAGCCGAAACGCGGCAGCGTGGTGCGATAGGCGCGAACCAGGAAGATCGCCTCGATCATGTCGCCGCGCGCCTGGACGATCGCCAATGCCGCCAGTTCCCTGTCGTAGAGCGAACCTTCGCTCATCACCCGGTCGACGCCGAGCGCCAGCTGCTCGACGATCTGGTCTAGACGAAGTGCCGGCACCGAACGGTCGCCGCGCCGGCGGTCGGCGAGCAATTTGTGAGCATTTCGAATGGCCGTCTCGCCACCCTTTACCGCCACATACATGCTACGCCTCCATGATCTTGATGCGCGTCGTGCGCGGCAGGCAGGCAATTGCGTCGAACGTGGCGAGGATGATATCGACGCCACGCGGAAAACGCTGGTTGTTCTGCTTCCATTGCTCGACGAAATGGCGCGGCATTTGCGCCGGCGCGATCGTCGCCGTCTTCTCGATGCCCGGGCCTTCGAGCAGCAGCGCAGCGCCGGAGACGAGATCGCCGACCTCGAGGATCAGCGTCGTGGAGCGATCGGGATAATCCTGGGTGCCTTGCGAAAACCCGTCGAGCGCCATCATCTCGGCCGGCGTGGCGATCAGCGCGAAATGCGCGTCGGCCGGGGTGTTGGCCAGCGGCGCGCCGGTATGGAAGCCAAGCCAGGATTTCACTGCCGCCGACCCCTGCAAAGCCGGGTCGAGCCAGAGCGGCGTGTCGTTGTCGCACAGCGTCAGCGCAACGGCGCCGGCGGTGGCCGACAGCGGCACCGGGGGGTGGGCAAGGGCCGGCAAGGGCTGGACGCTGCCCGGCCGCGCCATCGCGTCCATCACGGCACGGAATACGGTCTGGGCATTGAATACCGGATCGGCGAAGCCGCCTTCAATGGATTGAGTGGCGATATCCATCAGTCTTCTCCGCGCACCATGGTGAAGAAATCGACCTTGGTCGCCGCCGTCTCGGCGCGGAGCTGTTCACGCGCCTTGGCCAGTGCCGCCTGCAAGGGCGCAACGATCCTGGTCTCGACCTCATTGCGGTGGGCCGGGTCCTGCCACAGCGCATCGGCGATTGCCGCCAGCCTTGCCTTCTGCTTGTCGCGGCCGAGCGCGTAGCAGTGGCCGACATGGCCGGACGCAAGCCGCACCGTGGCACGGGTGACCGTCGCCTCGCCGACATTGAAGGGCGCGCCGCCGCCGCCGATGCGGCCGCGTACCGTAACCAGGCCGGTTTCGGGGCCACGCAGAAGTTCCGCTTCGCAAGGCAGGCCGGCTTCGTCCCAGAGGCGGACGATATCGTCGCCGGTCGATTGCGCCAGCGTTGCCATCACGGCCTTGCGCTCAGCCTGATCGCGCGCTTCCTGTCCTCGCATGGTTAACATTCCCTTGCATCGAAAATTTGTCTATTGATATAGACAATTATACAAATTATACCTATTATCTAATGCGTGTCTATGACGGGTGCATGACACGGGCCAAAAGATCGGCGCAAGGAATTGGGGCGGGAGATGATCGGACAAGCCAACAGCATCGAGCGGCGCAGCGGTGTCGCGCTGTGGCGGCAGATCGCCGATCAGATCCTGCATTCGATTGCCGTCGGCGATTTTCCCGAAAATGCGGCGCTGCCGCCGGAGATCGCGTTGGCCGGACGCTATGGCGTCAACCGCCACACGGTGCGCAGCGCTATCGCAGCGCTGGTGCAGGAGGGTGTGCTCAGGGCGGAGCAGGGGCGCGGCACCTTCGTGCTGTCGCGCAAGCGGCTGTCTTATCCGATCGGCGCCCGCACCCGCTTTTCCGAGGGATTGCAAGGACAGGCGTCCGAGCGGCATATCACCTTGCTCGCGTCATCGATCGAGCCGGCCAACCGTCGTGTCGCAGAGGGCTTAGGCCTTGCGACGGGGGCCGATGTGATACGCCTGGAAACGCGCGGCGAAGCCGATGGAATGCCGGTGTCCCGCGCGGCCGGCTGGTTCGATGCCAGGCGCTTTGCCGGCATCGATGCCGCCATGGCGGAAACCGGTTCGATCACCGCATCGCTGGCACGTTTCGGCATCGACGACTATCTCAGGCAATCGACCGTGCTGTCGGCGCGCCATGCCGATGCCGCCGACCTTGCGGACCTCGAGCTGCAGCCCGGCGCCATCGTGCTGGTGACGGTCGCCGTCAACGTCACGCCCGACGGTCAGCCGATACAGTTTTCGGAGTCGCGCTTCCCGGCCGAGCGGATCGAGCTCAAATTGTCGGCGCTCTGAGATGCGGCAGCCCTGGCATCATCCGACTTGAATGACGGCCTTGATCAGGCCGGACTTCTCATGCGCCCAGCGGGCGAGGTCGTGCGGCGTCTCGCCAAGCGTGGTGCGGTGGGTGACCAGCTTTGCCAGCGGCAGCGCGCCGTTGCGGATCGAGGCGGCGACATGGTCGAAATCGGCACGCAGGGCGTTGCGGCTGCCGATCAGCATCATCTCGCGCTTGTGGAATTCGGGATCGGAAAAGGCGATGTCGTCCTTGACGACGCTGACCAGGACCAGCGCCCCGCCGTGCGCGACATGGGCGAAGGCCGACTGCACCGACCGGGTGTTGCCGGTGGCATCGAAAACCACGTCGAAGCCGTCGCCGCCGGTTGCTTCCCGCACCAGGTCGGCAGCAGCGCCCCGCGAGCCGTCGAGCGTCGCGAAGCCGAGTTCGCTTTCGGCAAAGCCAAGCCGTTCAGCGCTCATGTCGAGCAGCGTCGCATCGAGCCCGGCGATGCGGGCGAACAGCGCCGTGCCGAGCCCGATCGGGCCGGCGCCGATGACCAGCGTGCGCGCTCCTGGATCAGCCAGCGAGCGCCGCACGGCATGGGCGCCGATCGCTAGGAATTCGACGGCGGCGGCATCGGCCAGCGACAAGCCGTTTGCCGGATAAAGATTTTGCGCCGGCACCAGGATCTGCTCGCACATGGCGCCGTCGCGGTGGACGCCGAGCACCTCGATCCTGACGCAGCAATTCGGCTTGCCTTGCCGGCAGGCGATGCATTTGCCGCAGGCGAGATAGGGATTGACGACCACCGCTTCGCCGACGGCGAGATCGACGTCCTCGCCAACCTCGATCACGGTGCCGGAAACCTCGTGGCCCATGATGCGGGGATAGGCGAGGAACGGGTGCTTGCCTTCGAAGATGTGATAGTCGGTGCCGCAGATGCCGACATGGCTGACGGCGACCAGCGCCCAGCCGGCGGGGGGCGCGCCAGGCTCCGGGCGGTCTTCGAGGACAAGTTCGCCGGGCGAGCGGCAGACGACGGCTTTCATGCTTCAATCCAGTCGGTTCATGGCACCGCCGGCCCTGCTGTCGCGAGGCCGGCGGTTGTTGGGAGGCAGTCTATTTGCCGCGGCGGCGCAGCCCGTCGAAATAGACGATGACGATGATCAGCACGCCGGTGATGATGCGCTGCCAGAAGGCGTTGACGTTGAGCAGATTGGCGCCGTTGTTGATGGTGGCAAGGATGAAGGCGCCGAGCAGCGGTCCGTGCACGGAGCCGACAGCGCCGAACAGCGAGGTGCCGCCGATCACCGAGGAGGCGATCGCCTGCAATTCCCAGCCCTCGGCCTGCGTCGGATTGCCGATGCCGATGCGCGAGGCAAGCAGCACGCCGACGAAGGCCGCACACAGGCCCGACAGCGTGTAGGCCATGTAGATGGTGCGCTGGACGTTGACGCCTGACAGGCGCGACGCCTCGGCGTTGGAGCCGACTGAGAACAGATAGCGGCCCCAGCGGCTGTGGTGCAGGAAGATGTAGGCTGGGATGCCGACCAGGATCACCATCCAGAACAGATTGGGGACGCCGGCGAAGGAACTGCGCGAGAACGTCTGGAAGGCGTCATTGTTGATCGAGATCGAGTTGCCATTGGTCATCAACAGACCGATGCCGCGCAGCGAGGTCAGCGTTGCCAGGGTGATGATGAAGGGCGGCAGCCCCATCTTGACGATGCCGAACCCATGGAACATGCCGATGGCGACGCCGACCAGCAAGGTGATCAGGATGGCGAGGAAAACCGGTGTGCCGGCGTTGATCAGCATCGCGACGATGACGGTGGCGAAGCCGACCACGGCGCCGACGGAAAGGTCGATGCCGCCGGTGATGATGACGAAGGTCTGGCCGACCGCCAGGATGGCGATCATCGACCCTTGCCGCAACAGGTTGGAGATGTTGTTGGCCGAGGCGAAGCTCGGCGTCGCCACCGACAGGATGACCCACAAAAGAACCAGCAGCGCCAGCAGTGTCAGCCCGAACAGGGCGTTGTAGTTGCGTTTCGGCCTTTCGGCAGCGATCGCCTCGGTGCTCATATCCGTCCTCCCGGTTTTTCTTGTTTCTCGGCCAGCGCCTGGGTGAGGATCTCCTCGTGGTCAGCGGTACGAAAGCCGTGCGTGGCCACTAGCTTGCCGCGCCGGAACACGTGCAGCGTGTCCGCGAGTTCATAGACCTCGGGCAGGTAGGACGAGATCAGGATGATGCCGGCTCCCTTGGACAACAGCGCGCCGAACAGGCGGTAGATCTCGGCTTTGGTGCCGACGTCGACGCCGACAGTCGGCTCGTCGAAGATGAATAGCTTGGCGCCATGGGCGAGCCATTTGCCGATGACGATCTTCTGCTGGTTACCGCCGGACAGGCTGGAGGCCAGCGCGCCGCGCGTCGGCGTCTTGATGCGCAGGTCGGCGATCTGGCGATCGGCTTGCGCCTTTTCCTGCGCGCGGGAGATCAGCAGATTGCTCGAGATGCGCTTGTAGATCGGCAGATTGAGGTTGAGTCCGACCGGCAGGTTGAGGCAGAGGCCCTGGTCGCGGCGGCTTTCCGGGGCCAGCGCCATGCCGAGCCTGATCGCGTCATGTTCGGAATTGACCTTGACCTCCTTGCCCTCCCAGAGGATCTGGCCGGCCGATTTGCGGTGCCGGCCATAGAGCGTGGTGACGAACTCGCTGCGCCCGGCGCCGATCAGGCCGTAGAGGCCGACGATCTCGCCGGCGCGGACGGACATCGAGACATTTTCGAAACCCTTGCCGGACAGGTTCCTGGTTTCGACGATGATCGCGCCGGGGGTGAAATGCTCCTTGTGGTAGACCTGCTCGATCGAGCGGTTGATCATCATCTTGACCAGCTCGGCGTCATTGGTCTCGGCAATGTTCCTGGTGCCGACCAGCGTGCCGTCGCGCAGCACCGAGACGCGGTCGGCGAGCTCGAACACTTCTTCCATGCGATGGCTGATGTAGATGATGGTGACGCCTTCGCCCTTCAGCCGGCGGATCAGCGTGAACAGCTGGTCGGCCTCCTTGCGGGTAAGATAGGCGGTCGGCTCGTCGAAGATCAGGAATTTGGTGCCGCGCACCGTGGCGCGGGCGGCGGCGATCAACTGCTGCTGGCCGATGGTCAGGTCACCCAGCATGACATGCGCCGGCAGGTCGAAACCGAGATCGTCGATGATCTTCTGCGCCTGCCTGACCATCGCCCGCTGCTGCAGGATGCCGAAGCGGGAATCCTCCTCGCCAAGGAACATGTTGGCGGCGACGGTGAGATGGCGGCATAGGACGACTTCCTGATGCACGGCATTGATGCCGAGCGCCATCGCCTCATGCGGCGTTGCCAATGCGGCAGGCTTGCCCTCCCAGATGACGTCGCCGGAGGTGCGCGGCATGACGCCGGTCAGAAGCTTGATCAGGGTGGATTTGCCGGCGCCGTTCTCGCCAACGATGGCGTGGATCTCGCCGGCCTTGAAGGCGAGATCGACCGGCTTCAGCGCGTGGGTGCCGGGATAGCGCTTTTCCAGCCCGCGGAGTTCGAGGATGGTCCTGCCCGGTTCCAGCGTTGGGGCCGGATGCAGTTCCTGCGCCGTCGACATCATGACAATCCTCCCAGATTGGCCCCCAAAGATTGGCCTCGCGATTGGCACGAGTGGGATGTTTCCGGGGCGAAAAGGCCCCGGAAACAGTTCACTTGCGGCTATGCTCAGTCGAGCTTCGGGTTGAGCAGCGCGTCGATCTTCGGATCCTTCATGTTGGCCTTGGTAACCAAATTGGCGCCGGTATCGACATTGGCCTCGACCTTCTCGCCCTTCGAGGCGGCGAGCGCCGTCTTGATGCCGTCATAGCCCATCCGGTACGGGTCCTGGACGACGAGCGCCGAGATGACGCCGTCGTTGAGGAACTTGATCAGCTTCTCGTCGCTGTCGAAACCGACCAGCCCGACCTTGCCGGCAAGACTGTTCTCGGCGATCGCCTGACCGACGCCCTGCGCCATGATCAGGTTGGAGGCGAAGATGCCCTTGAGGTTGGGGTTGGCGGTGATCAGGTCGGTGGCGATGTTGAGGCCGGTGGTGGCCTGGCCGTCGGCGTATTTGTCGGCGACCAGCTTGAGGCCCGGATATTTGGCAGCGAGCTGTTCCTTAAAACCCTGGGCGCGCTGTTCGAGCGAGCCGGCGCCCGGAAGAGCGGTGATCAGGGCGACGTCGCCCTCGACCTTGCCGCCATTGGCTTCGCCGATGGCTGCGGCAAGGCCGTCAGCGGCAACGCGGCCGCCCTGGATGTTGTCGGTGGTCAGGAACGAGGTAAAGGCCTTGGAGTCGGCGCCGGAGTCGATACCGATGATCTTGACCTTGGTGGCGGCCTCGTCGATCGGCTTGCCGAGCGCCTTGGCTTCGGTCGGCGCAATGACGACGGCCGCCGGGTTGCCGGCGACGGCATTTTCGAGGATCGAGATCTGGCCGTTGACGTCGGTCTCGGCCTGGGCGCCGAGCTCCGGCACGTTGACGCCGAGATCCTTGCCGGCCTTGCGGGCGCCGGCCAGAACGATCTGCCAGTAGAAGGACGTGGTGTCCTTGACGATGATCGGAATGGTCGCGTCGGCCGCGGATGCCGGCGCCGAATGCATCACGCCGGCAAGCATCGAGGCGGCTGCAAGTGCCACGAAGGCGCGGCGGTTGAGAATGCTGGTCACGAATTTCATTAGGAGTCCTCCCTAAGTCGCCCGGTGAATGTTACGGAAGCTCCATTCGGATGGCGCGGCCCAAACGGAACTTTATCAATAAAAAACATTTACCGCATTTTGATAGTGCATCACCTCGGTCGGCGCAAGCGATGTTTGATGGCCGCTCGAATGGCTGGGCGGGAAAGCTTGCTCCCTCCGGAACTCCGCTGCCAATCTCCTCCTATATGTCGCATGGAATATTAATTCCATCGTCCAGTCAATATGGAATGTTCATTCTTTTTCGGGAGCGTTGGAACTGTGACGCCTGGCGATCACGTCCGGTGTTCGCGACTATTGCGCATGTCCGGCTTAGAGCGTCGCTCCGAGATGCCAAGGCACGAACTCGTTGTCGCCGTAGCCGAACTCTTCGCTCTTGGTCTTGCGGCCCGAAGCCGTCTCGACGATCAGTTCGAAGATCTCGCGGCCCATGCCGGCGATGGTCTTTTCGCCCGAGGCGATGACGCCGCAATTCACGTCCATGTCCTCTTCCATCGTGTGATACATGGTCGAGTTGCTGGCGACCTTAATCGACGGCGTCGGCCGGCAGCCGAAGCAGGAGCCGCGGCCTGTGGTGAAGACGATGACGTTGGCGCCGCCCGCCACCTGGCCGGTGGCCGAGACCGGGTCGTAGCCGGGCGTGTCCATGAACACCAGCCCGTGCCCGATGACCTTTTCGGCATAGCCGAAGACGCCGTTGAGCGGCGTCTGGCCGCCCTTGGCGACCGCGCCGAGCGACTTTTCCAGGATGGTGGTCAGGCCGCCACGCTTATTGCCCGGCGATGGGTTGTTGTCGATGGAAGCGCCATGCTTGGCGACATGGTCTTCCCACCATTTCACGTAGCCGTCGAGCTTGGCGGCGATCTCGGGGGTGGCGGCGCGATAGGCAAGCAGGTGCTCGGCGCCGTAGATCTCCGTCGTCTCGGAGAGGATGCCGACACCGCCGACGCCGGCCAAAATGTCGACCGCGGCACCCAGCGCCGGATTGGCGGTGATGCCGGACATGCCGTCGGAGCCGCCGCATTGCAGGCCGACGACGATCTCGCTGACCGGGATCGGCTCACGCTGAAGCTTGCCGACCTCCTCGGCGATCTCGGCCAGCACGATCAGCGCCTTCTCGACCGATTTGCGCGAGCCGCCGGCTTCCTGGATGTTGAAATGGCGTTTTCCCGCGGCAACGCCCTTCTGGCCGTAGAGGGTGAGCTGGTTGACCTCGCAGCCGAGCCCGACCATCAGCACACCACCAAAATTCGGATGACGGGCGTAGCCGGCCAGCGTGCGGTGTAGCACCATCATGCCGTCGCCGGTGGCGCTCATGCCGCAGCCCTGGCCGTGGACGATCGGGACGAAGCCGTCGATGCCGGGATATTGCGGCAGAAGCGTGCGGTTCGCCGCGTCAGCGATGGCGTGGCAGACGGTGGCCGAGCAATTGACGCTGGCGAGAATGCCGATGAAGTTGCGCGTGCCGGCGCGGCCGTCGGCGCGGCGGTAGCCCATGAAGGTGCGGGCGCGGTCGGCCTCGGTCGCATGCACTGCCTCGCTCGGCGGCACCACCGGCAAACGCCCGCTTTCGAAGACCAGATTGTGCGAATGGACATGCTCGCCGGGCGCGATGTCTTGCGTGGCGCGGCCGATCGCCTGGGCGTATTTGACCACGGCTTCGCCGGCCGCAATCGGCTTGATCGCCACTTTGTGGCCCGGCTCGATCACTGCGGCGGCGACGGCGCCGCCCGGCAGCACGGTGCCGATCTCGATGCGGCCATTGGCGACCGCGACATTGTCGGCGGGAGACAGAAGAATGCTGTTTGCGGCGTTCACGGGAGCTTCCTGGGTGTGTTCCTGGGTGCGCGAGCGGATTGACACGCGGCTCTTAACATATAATGTCTTTTATCGTGAAAAAACATTTTTGCGTCAATTGTTTTTTCGCCAGAGCGCGACGCGTCTTTTGGATGCGAGAAGCAGGCTCTACAACCAAAACTAGCGTTGCGCATGATGTTTTCCGAAAAGGTACCGGTTTCATGCGCGAGAAACGCTTCACACTGGCCGCAAACGCCGATGCGCCACGGGGCAGGGGATGTCGAAGAGCAACAACGTTTACAAGGACGCCTATAATCGCGGTCTGAGGCTGCTCGACGAAACCAGGAGCCTGCCTTCGGAGCCGGAGCTGGGTACGCTGCTCGGCGTCAGCCGCACGACGGTCCGCACTATCCTTGCGCGCATGGAAGAAACCGGGCTGATCGACTGGAACAAGCGCAGCAAGACGGTCCTGCGCGAACCGCGACCGGACGATTTCTTCCCCGAGGAAGAAACCGACACGCTGGCCGAGATCATCGAGCGCTCCTTCATGCGGCGGCTGCTTGCCAGCGGTGCCGAAGCAGGCATGCAGATCAACGAGCTCGAACTGGCGCGCGAGATCGGCGTCGGCACCACCAGCGTGCGCGAATTCCTGATCCGCTTCTCGCGCTTCGGGCTGATCGAGAAGCGCCGCAACAGCCACTGGGTGCTGAAAGGCTTTACCCGCGCCTTCGCGCTGGAGCTGACCGAAATCCGCGAGATGTTCGAACTGCGCTCGGCCGCAGCCTTTGCCGCTCTGCCCGAGGACAGCCCGGTGTGGGCCGACCTCGACCGCCTGGAAGACGAGCATCACCGGCTGGAGCGCGAGATCGCCGTGCGCTTCAACGAATTCTCCGAGCTTGACGAGCGCTTTCACCGGCTGATCCATCGGGCGTCGCACAACCGCTTCATCGTCGATTTCTACGACGTCATCGCCATGATCTTCCACTACCACTACCAGTGGAACAAGGCGCAGGAGCGCGAGCGCAACGAAGTCGCGGTCCAGGAGCATCTCGCCTATATCGCCGCGCTCAAATCGCGCGATCTCGCCAAGGTCGACGCCGCCTGCCGCAAGCACCTGAAATCGGCCCGCCACACGCTGCTGACGTCCATTCCCGAGGGCAGGCAGCCGCAACGCGCGTGATTGTGTTGCGTTGCCGCAGCAACGTTTTGGCGATTTTCCGGCCGCCGGCTCCGTGCTAGAGAGCTGACGTTGCTGCGTGAAGAGGCTGGTTCTTGACCATACGCCGGAGACGATGGAGCATGCCGGTCGCGTTCGCCGCGGCGTGGCTTTTCATGCTCCAGTCGATGTTCGGCGCGTTTGCGTCCGGCGTCGAGCCGAAAGCCTCGCAATTCGATGCTTTCGGCAACACGATCTGCACCCATGACGGTGCGGCGCAACTCCCCGCCGGCGATCCGCATCAGCAGCACATGCCGGCTTGCTGCATGCTTGGCTGCAATCTCGTTTCGGCGGTCTATGCGCCGCTGGATGCAGCCGGGAGCCTGGCTCGCAGCCTTTCCATCGAAACCATCGCCTTTTTCCTGCCGGCCTTCCGGCATCGCGATTTCGCCCGCGCCCGCACTCCGTCCAATCCGCGCGCACCACCGGCGACGGCCTGATCCGTTCTGGTTCGCGCCGCGCAACGCTTTGCCGGCGCGTTTATCGACATCGTTCGCGACCGGCCATCGGCGCGATCCCCCTTAAAGTCCACGGAGCAATCATGTCTCACTCTTTTCGCGCTGCCGCATCCAGCCGCAGGCGCTTCTCACTGGGTAGTTTCGAGCAGCGTCTCGGCGTCGCCCTTTGCGTTCTTGCCCTCCTGTTCGCCAGCGCCCAGACGGTGTTGGCACACGAGTTCAAGCTTGGCGATCTCGAGATCGGGCACCCCTGGTCGCGCGCCACACCAGCCGGCGCCAAGGTGGCCGGCGGCTACTTCACCATCACCAACACCGGCAGTGCGCCGGATCGCCTGCTGTCGATCACCTCCGACATTTCGGCCAAGGCCGAACTGCACGAGATGGGCGTCAGCAATGGCGTGATGACGATGCGGCCGGTCACCGGCGGCCTCGAAATCCCGGCTGGCGGCAAGGTCGCATTGGCGCCCAACGGCTATCATTTGATGTTCATGGATTTGAAGCGGCAGCCCATGGAGGGCGAAATGTTCTCCGCCACGCTGACCTTCGAGAAAGCCGGGCCCGTGCAGATTGAATTCGCCGTGCAAGGCATCGGCAGCGCGGCGCCCCAGGACGAAGACTGACTTGGCCGCTTCGAGAGGTACCGTCATGAAGAAATCTCTTTTGCCCGGCTGCGTGCTTCTTGTCCTCGGGACCAGCGCGGCCTTTGCCCACATCACGCTCGAAACGCCGGAGGCGGCGGTGGGCTCGACCTACAAGGCGGTTCTTCGGGTGCCGCATGGCTGCGAGGGCAAGGCGACGACCGCGCTGCGCGTGCAGATCCCGGAAGGGGTGCTCTCGGTCAAACCGATGCCGAAGCCGGGTTGGACACTGCAGGTCAAGAACGGCAAATACGAAAAGTCCTACCAGCTCTACGGCCAGGCAGTGACCAGCGGCGTCAAGGAGATCGACTGGAGCGCCGGCAGCCTGCCGGACGAGTTCTACGACGAATTCGTCTTTCGCGCGACGCTGGCGGCGGATCTGCCGGCAGGCCAGACGCTGCATTTCCCGGTGGTGCAGGAATGTGACGGGGTTGCCGATCGCTGGATCGAGATTCCGGCGGCCGGGCAGGCTGAGGACGCGCTGGAATTTCCGGCGCCCGGCCTCAAGCTGCTGCCGAAGAAGTGATCCTTACGCGGCGCGCTCTATCCGAAAGAGCGCGCCGCTGTCTTTGTGGCGGTGACATGAGCGCGGCATCCATCGTCCGAACGGCCTGCACAACCGGCCGGCTTGCCATCGGCCTGCTGGCCGCGATTGTGCTGCTTGCCACCATTGCCGCGCCAAACGCAGCCTTCGCCCATGCGGCGCTGATCAAGGCCGAGCCGGCTGACGGTGCGGTGCTGGCGCAGAGCCCGTCGCAGATGTCGCTGACCTTCAGCGAACCGGTTTCGCCGCTGGTGCTGACGCTGGTGCGGCCCGACGGCACGGCGGTCCCGCTGAGATCTTTCCGGCTCAGCGGCCAGACCGTCGAGGTCGACAATCCGCAGGCGCTGAAATCCGGCACGCATGTGCTGAGCTGGCGGGTAATCTCCGCCGACGGGCATCCGGTCGGCGGCTCGGTGCTGTTCTCGGTCGGTGCACCGAGTGCTGCGCCGGCCGCCTCCGAAGCTGTCGACCGGGAGCTTCGAACGGCGATCTGGATCGGCAAGGTTTTTCTATACATCGGCCTGTTTTTCGGTGTCGGCGGTGCCTTTGCGCAGGCCTGGCTGGCGCAAGGCGGTCGATCCGGCCAGAACCTTGTCGTCGCCGCGATCCTGTGCGGGCTGGCCGCCGCACTCTTGTCGCTCGGTTTCCAGGGGCTGGATGCACTCGGCGCGCCGCTTGCCCGGCTGGCGCAGCCGGTCATCTGGCAGACCGGGCTTGGCACCAGCTTCGGCTGGACGGTGCTGATCGCGCTGATGGCGCTCGGCCTTGGCCAGCTATCGCTGGTCGTGCCGCCCGCCGACGCAAAGCCGCTGGCCTTAGCCGGACTGGTTGGCGTTGGCGCAGCACTTGCCGCCAGCGGGCATGCCAGTGCTGCCGAGCCGCAATGGCTGACCCGGCCGATGGTGTTTCTGCACGCCACTGGTATCGCGATTTGGTCCGGGGCGCTGGCGCCGCTCGGTCTTGCCTTGAAACGGCAGCCGGACAAAGCCGGGCCGTTGCTGCGCCGGTTTTCACGAGCGATCCTGTTCGTCGTGGCGGTGCTTGCGGCAGCCGGCATCGTGCTCGCCGTCATCCAGGTGCAAACGCCGTCGGCGCTGGTCCATACGGCCTACGGCCGGCTGCTGCTGCTCAAGCTGGTGCTGCTCGTCCTTCTGTTCACGCTCGCCGCCGTCAATCGCTTCAAGCTTACGGCCCCGGCTGAGGCGGGCGAAACGGAAGTCCAGCGGCGGCTGGCCCGCTCGATCGCCATCGAGGTGCTGATCGTGCTGGCGATCTTCGGCGTTGCCGCCGGCTGGCGCTTCACGCCGCCGCCGCGGGCGCTGGCGATCGCCGCGGCACAGCCGGCATCGGTGCATATCCACACGCTGCAAGCGATGGCCGATCTCAGCATTGCGCCCGGGCACACCGGACCTGTTGCCGCTTCGATCTTCATCATGACCGGCGATTTCGGCCCGCTCGACGCCAAGCAGGTAACGCTGGTGCTGTCAAAGCCCGATTCCGGCATCGAGCCCATCAAACGCCCGGCGACGAATCCCGGCGACGGCACCTGGCGCGTCGACGATCTCGTCATTCCGGTCGCCGGCCGGTGGACGGCGCGGCTCAATATCCTGGTCTCGGATTTCGAGATGGTGAAGATAGAGGCGCCGATCGACATCAGGCCGTGACGAGAGCGCTGGTCCACGCAACACAATTCGGCGAGGCGGTTGACGCGGCCGCGAACCCCCGTCAATCATCGCCATCAAGAATGGGCGTCCAACCCAATCGCGGGCTCAAACCAACAAGATCCGAAAGCAGGGAAGAAACGATGGAAAAAGCCGAAATAGGCCTGATCGGCCTTGGCACGATGGGCTCCAACCTGGCGCTCAATATCGCCGAGAAGGGGCACCGCATCGCCGTCTTCAATCGCACCGCGGCGCGCACCGATGCCTTTGTCGAAAATGCCGGCGCGCTTCGGGATAGGGTGGTGCCCTGCTACAGCCTCGAAGAACTGGCCGCCGCGATCCGGCCGCCGCGGCCGATCATCATCATGGTGCTGGCCGGCAAGCCGGTCGACGAGCAGATCGCGGCATTGCGCGGCGTGCTGTCGGCCAACGACATCGTCATCGACGCCGGCAATGCCAATTTCCGCGATACGATGCGGCGCTTCTCCGAGCTTACCGATTCGGGCCTGACCTTCATCGGCATGGGCGTGTCCGGCGGCGAGGAGGGCGCACGCCACGGTCCCTCTATCATGGTCGGCGGCACCGAAGAGTCCTGGAAGCGCGTCGAAAAGGTGCTGACCGCGATCTCGGCCAAGTTCAAGGGCGAGCCTTGCGCGGCGTGGCTTGGCACCGACGGCGCCGGCCATTTCGTCAAGACCATCCACAACGGCATCGAATATGCCGACATGCAGATGATCGCCGAGATCTACGGCATATTGCGCGACGGGCTCGGCATGGGGCCGAAAGAGATCGCTGAGGTGTTTTCTCAGTGGAACACGGGCAGGCTCAATTCGTACCTGATCGAGATCACCGCCAAGGTGCTGGCCGCCGACGATCCCACGACCGGCAAACCGGTGGTCGACATCATCCTCGACCGCGCCGGCCAGAAAGGCACCGGCAAATGGTCGGTGATCGAGGCGCAGCAGCTAGGCATCCCGGCCACCGCGATCGAGGCGGCTGTGGCGGCACGCGTACTGTCGTCGATCAAGGACGAGCGGCTTGCCGCCGAAAAGGTCTATGGCGGCGGCGTGAGCAAGATTTCCGGAGACAGGGACGCCCTGCTCGCCGATCTCGAGCTGGCGCTGTTTGCCGGCAAGATCGCCGCCTACGCGCAAGGATTCGCGGTGATGAGCGGCGCGTCGAAGGAATTCAACTGGAACCTGCCGATGCCGGTCATCGCCAAGATCTGGCGGGCCGGCTGCATCATCCGCTCGCAATTGCTGGATACGATGGCGGAGGCCTTCGGCGGCGGCGGCGCAGCCACCAACCTGTTGATGGCGCCGGCTTTCGTCTCGTTGATGCAGGAGGCACATCCGTCGCTTCGCCGTGTCGTGGCAAGGGCAGCCGAAGCCGGCTCGCCGGTGCCGGCCCTGTCATCTGCACTTGCCTATTTCGACAGTTACCGGCAGAGCCGCGGCACTTCGAACCTGATCCAGGCGCAGCGCGATTTCTTCGGCGCGCACGGCTTCGAGCGCATCGATGGTCAGGGCGCTTTCCATGGCCCGTGGGGGAGTGAGGCGGCGGGTTAGCGCCTTATCCCGGCCGTTCGCGTGTGATACGCAAGCTACAGAAAGCGGCCAGTCTGCTTTTCGAAGAGGGCGTGTCAGCAACGGGATGGAAAGTGGTCGCTGAAAGTCAGTGGCCAACGGCTGCCAAGCCCAGTCGCGTGATAAGAACACCATGCTACCCGACGGTTGAGATCGCGATGCGGCCTCTCCCCTATAGTTAGTTAGTGCGCGGCAATATCGGACCGCGTCACTAGAACAGGTCATCGTCACTAGACTCGACCGGCTTTCGCCTCAGTGGCTCAGGCTTCATCGGCTCGGGCTTCTTAGCCAGAAATTCATGGAGCGCTTTCAGCTTGGCGAGCAGTTCGTCGAACGTGATGACAATCACGTCGCGCAGGTTATTGCGGTAAAGCTCGAGGCTCTTCTTCTCTTCGTCTGCGGCGGGCGACTGACCTGCGATCACGATGCAGGGCACCGCGTAGGTGAAGACGTCGTACGCCTTCGAGGCGATCTTCTTGCTGTTGATGTCGTTCTGCAACTGGTGCCGCTGGTCAAGCACTTGCGTAACCGCACCGCTCAGTTCCTCGGAAGGCGCGTATACGCCACCGCGGTAGGGACGTTTCACAAGCAAAGCAGTCTTGGGCGTCTTGATCTCGATCAGTGCAAGGTTGCCGAACAGTCCGAGCCTGATGGCGTAATCAGCCAGCTTGCCGCCGCTACCATCGAATTTCGTGCCACCGACCGCGACCTGGTCGCCGAAGGCCAGCGCTGGCAGGTTGAAAGCGAGCTGCAGAATAAAAGCGTTTGCGTTGAAGAACTCCTGCCAGTGACGCTCTTGCAGACCGGTCTGGCTGAGCTTCTTATCGAAAATCTCGATCAGCTCCTCGAGCGACACGAGCTCGATTTCACGACACAAATCGAGCAGCTCCCCCGGCTCTTGCTCTGCCAACGTCCTGACCGACTTCTTGACCGTGCGAGCTGCGGCCTTGGCTTCGGCCTCCGGCGATCGAGACTTGCCGATGAGCGTCTCAGCAAGGATGTCGGCGACTGGCCGACGGGTGCCGTCGCCGATCGGAAGCTCGAAGTCTGGATCAAGCATGATGTTGAGATTGGCGTCGAGGTACTCGCGCTTCGCCCTGTTTGCCAGGTCGATGGATCGCTTGTGCGTACGGTTGATATCGCGACGAAATTTGTCGAACATCGAGTACGACATCGTAAGCACGTCGCCCTTGCGGGATACCCCTTTGTCGTCCGAGATTCGCAGCGTGGTAACGCCGCTCTGGCGCTCTGCCGCCTCCGCGATGAATCGCATGTCGTAAGCCAAGCCGAAGCCGGCCAAGGGCTCCCTGATGATGCCTGCTGGCAACTCCTCAAAGTAGAGGTAGTCATCGTCCTTGATCGCGCCCAGTGAGTCGACGTCTTCGAGAATGATGGTCTCTAGATGGAGGTATTTGGGCTCGAGGAAATAGGCCCCGAAGGTTGTGCTGATCGGATATGTGGTGAGGGTGCGGGTCGAGGCCTTGTATCGGGCAAGAATGATCGGCTCTGTCGGCGCCTCGAAGTCGGGCTTGGCTTTCGCCGCCGCTTTCAGTGCTTCCGGTTTGAGTTGGAGCTCGATCTCATAGTCACCGACCTTTTTCGGATGATAGGCGACACGAAGGCCTTCGTCCGCGCGATCGGGCATCAACTTCAGGATTATCGGCTTCTCACTCATGACGCTTCTTTCGGCTTGTCGCGCAGTGGCAGCGCACGCCCAGGATGGCGCAGTTGCCACGTCTCGATGATGAAGAGCGCGATCGCGGACGCGGAATGGATAGCAAGCTTGGCTATGCGGGCATCGATACGTCGGAACCCTTTCTCTTTGCCATGGGCGCCGCCGACGTGAGTGCGGAGGGAGCCGATGCTCTGCACCGAAGTAACCAAACCGGAGAGCACCGCCTTCACGTCGTTGACGATCTCGGGCGCCAAACCTTCTTTCATCGGATCCAGACCAAGTGGATCGCGTACTGCGCGATAGAGCGAGCTGATGTCCTGTTTGGCAGGGAAGTCGAGCTCCAGCTCGACAAGGATAGAGCGGCAGACGCTCTCGACGGCTGCGCAAGCCGATGTAACTGCCAACTCGGGGTCTGCGGCGGCCGCTCGAAGCGCACGATCTAGGTCCCGGCTGACCGTATCGAAGTCGATGCCGACGGCCATTGCGGAAAGCTCATTGGTAACCGGGGCAGTTTCCACAATCTCGACCAGGCGCATTGTGCGCCCGGCGGGCTCTAAGTTGAGTCCGTCGTAGAACAAGTGCTTGTTGAGGTACTCGACAACAGCGGTGTGTCGCTCAGGCTCCTTGATGAAGTCGCGCGGGTCTGCCGCGCTCTCGATGATCCGTTTGAGCAGTTCGCCGTTGCCTGTGTCGATGAACATTGCGCCATGGATGGCCGTCTTGGTGGCAGGTAAACGGCTCTCGCCTTTGATGTCGAAGGGTACCCCAAAGCCCTTGAACCAAGCCTCCAACCGCCACCCCTGCCGGTAAAGGCCAATTGACGGCTCGTAGCCGCCGGCCGAGCCGCCCGAGATAATCTCGGCTAAGGCATCGACCGACGGATCTGACAAATCGATTCGCATGCGCCAATGTTATAGTAGATTCATCAGCGTAACTTCCTGAGGATGGGTTTTCCAAGAGCTTGAGACTCGCCGGCAGGCGGCGGCTTTCTCCCTTGCGTTAACTGTTAGCTGCCGGACCGCTTCCGGCCCCAAGGTTGCCAGTCGGCAGCGCGCATTTTGCAGCCAAGTGGAACCACTTGGCGCCGCAGAAATGCGGCTATGACAATAGATGGAGCGGGTGCCAGTTCACTTTGAACATGTCCCGCTCACGCCGGGCGGCGATAGGCCTGGACTTCGCCCGGTTCGCTCAGGCTTTGCAGGGTGCCGGGTGCGGCGCCGCCGATCCAGCCCAGCACCGAGCGGGCGAGTTCGGCGCCGGCCAGTCGGAAGTTCTCGTTGACGACCAGCAATTCGCTGCGAAACAGATGCAGAAGCTCCGACGATTGTTTGGACACCACATCGACATCGCGGCCAAGCTTGAGGCCGGCGTCTTCGATGCCGGCGACGATGGCGAGCGTCGCGGCGGCGGCGCTGCTGATGAAACCGTCCGGGCGGCTTTCGCGGCGCATCAGCTGCGCGGTCCGCATTCTGATCTGCTCGATCGAATGATCGATCGAAACGGTGTTGAACGGAATCTCGCTGGCGCCGACCTCGCTCAGCGCATCGGCAAAGCCTGCGAGCGTGTGGCCGTGATAGGTCAGTTCGACCGGCGGCGCCAACAGAGCCAGGCGGCGGCGGCCGAGGCCGGCCAGATGGCGCACTGCCTCGGCTGCGAAAGCATAATTGTCGAAATCATGGTAGGGATGGATCAGCCCCATATCGGTGCGGCCATGCGTGGCAAAGGGGATGCCGCGCTCCAGCATATAACGGGCCCTCGGATCGTTCGGCTGCGTGCGCGAAATGATGACGCCGTCGGCTGAACCGGTTTCCACGAGGTAGCGGATCGGGTCGAGCGGATCCTGCGAGCGCGAGTAGGGTGTCACGATCAAATGGTAGGGCGTGTCGGCAATGACTTCGGAAACGCCGTAGATGATATCCGAGACAAAGCTCATGATCTCGTGCTCGGTGTTGAGCACCAGGCTGATGACATTGGTCTTGCCGGTGCGCAGGCGGACGCCGGCACGGTTGGGCCGATAACCGATCTGCTTGGCGACAAGCTGGACGCGCCGCCTGGTCTCGGCGCCGATCTCGGGCGCATCCTTCAGCGCGCGCGACACGGTGGTGACGCCCAGCCCGGTCATGAAGGCGAGCGTCTTCAGTGTCGGCCGGCCCTGGCCCGACGCTTCGTCGGCCTTCTCTTTTTGATGCCTGTTCATTCATCCCGCCCCGTCAGGCGCATAACAGTTGCCGGACAGGCCGGCAATCGGCCGGCCGCGCGTTCGCCGCGGGCCCTCACCGAATGAAACCGCTATATACTGAAACGTTACAGATTGTCACGACCATCGCCATATCACTGGTGACAGATGCAGAACGAGCGGTGCTGCAGTCGGTGCAAAACCGTGATTGGAACGGGCTTTTCCGATTTTTTGGCGTCGCAGCATTCCATTTTGCAGTGCAACCCCTCTTGTTGCGATGCGGTAGGCCGACGCGCCGTGCGATTTTATTCGCGCTTCGAAAAAACTTGATGCCACCTTCGCCTGAGGGGTTGCGCGCCTCAAGCAATTGCCGTATCGAAAATCTGTAACGTTTCAGATTCTGGGAGGAACGAAATGCGATACCAACTCATGACTGCTGCGCTGGCTGCGACGGTCGCGCTGCAATTTGCCGGCCCGGCGGCCGCGACGGATCTGGAAGTCACCCATTGGTGGACCTCCGGCGGCGAGGCGGCAGCGGTCGCCGAACTCGCCAAGGCTTTCGACGCAACGGGCAATCACTGGGTTGACGGCGCCATCGCCGGCTCCGGCGGCACGGCGCGGCCGATCATGATCAGCCGCATCACCGGCGGCGACCCGATGGGCGCGACCCAGTTCAATCACGGCCGGCAGGCGGAAGAATTGGTGCAGGCCGGGCTGATGCGCGACCTCACCGATCTCGCCACCAAGGAAAAGTGGACGGAAATCGTGCAGCCGAAGAGCCTGCTCGACGGCTGTACCCTCGACGGCAAGATCTATTGCGTGCCCGTCAATATCCACTCCTGGCAGTGGCTGTGGCTGTCGAATGCGGCCTTCAAAAAGGCCGGCGTGCCGGTGCCGAAGAACTGGAATGAATATGTCGCTGCGGCGCCCGCGCTTGAAAAAGCAGGCATCCAGCCGCTCGCGGTCGGCGGCCAGCCCTGGCAGGCCTCCGGCGCTTTCGACGTGCTGCTTGCGGCGGTCGGCGGCACCGACGCCTTCCTCAAGGTCTACAAGGACAAGGACGCGGAATTCGCCGCCGGGCCCGAGGTCGCCAAGGTCTTCAAGGCCGCGGACGATGCCCGCAAGATGGCCAAGAACACCAATGTGCAGGACTGGAACCAGGCCACCAATCTGGTCATCACCGGCAAGGCGGGCGGCCAGATCATGGGTGACTGGGCGCAGGGCGAGTTCCAGGTTGCCGGCCAGACCGCCGGCAAGGACTATACTTGCCTTCCGGGCCTCGGTCTCAACGAGGTCATCGCCACCGGCGGCGACGCTTTCTACTTCCCGCTGCTGAAGGATCCCGAAAAATCGAAGGCACAGGAAGTGCTGGCCCACACGCTGCTCGATCCCAAGACGCAGGTCGCCTTCAATCTCAAGAAAGGTTCGCTGCCGGTGCGCGGCGACGTCGACCTCAAGGCGGCGAACGACTGCATGAAGAAGGGGCTCGAAATTCTCGCCAAGGGCAATGTCATGCCCTGGACGGATCAACTGCTTTCGCAGGATACGCAGAAGCAGAAGGAGGATCTGTTCTCCGAGTTCTTCGCCAAGCAGGACATGACCGTGGAAGATGCGCAGAAGCGCTTTGCCGCCATCGTCGGTTCGGCCGATTGAGCGATCGACCAACCACCTCACTCCCGCCCCTGCGAGCGCAGGGTCGGGAGCTCAGGTCAAGGCCTCTTGACCCTCCCGCCCTTACCCGATCCAGCGCGGCTGTGCAGATGAGCAAGAGCGAACGCCCTAGCCAACTCTTTCGCAACCTCAATGCGAAAATCGCCTCGATCCCAATGATCCTCACCGCGCTGGTGATCTTTGTCGGCGGCAGCGCGTGGACGGTGCTTTATTCCTTCACCAGTTCGAAGCTCCTGCCACGGCTGAATTTCGTCGGGCTCGACCAGTACTACCGGCTGTGGTCGGTGCCGCGCTGGCTGGTCTCGATCGAGAACCTGCTGATCTACGGCGTGCTGTCGCTGGTGTTCTCGCTGGTCATCGGCTTCCTGCTTGCCGCCCTGCTCGATCAGAAGATCCGGTTCGAGGACACCTTCCGGACCATTTTCCTCTATCCCTTCGCCCTGTCCTTTATCGTCACCGGCCTCGTCTGGCAGTGGCTGCTCAACCCCGAGTTCGGTGTCCAGGCAGTGGTGCGCAGCCTCGGCTGGGAGAGCTTCAGCTTCAATCCGCTCTATGATTCCAGCATCGTCATCTACGGCATATTGATCGCCGCTCTCTGGCAGGGCACCGGGCTCATCATGTGCCTGATGCTGGCCGGCCTGCGCGGCATCGACGAGGATATCTGGAAGGCCGCGCGGGTCGACGGGATACCGACCTGGAAGACCTATCTGTTCATCGTCATACCGATGATGCGGCCGGTGTTTATCACCACGCTCGTCATCATCGCTGCCGGTATCGTCAAGATCTATGACCTTGTCGTCGCCCAGACCAGCGGCGGACCCGGCATCGCCTCCGAAGTCCCGGCCAAATATGTCTATGACTACATGTTCTTTGCCCAGAACCTCGGCCAAGGGTTCGCCGCTTCGACGATGATGCTGGTGTCGGTGATCATTGTCATCGTGCCGTGGGCCTATCTCGAGTTCGGAGGCAAGAAGCGTGTCTGACCATACCGTTTCATTGCCCGCTATTGGCGGCGCCGGCGGGCTCGAAGCCTACGGGCCGAGCGGACCGAAGCCGCGCCACACGTTCTCGCGCCGCAACATCTTCCTCTACGGCACGCTTATCGTGGTGGCGCTCTACTATCTTTTGCCGCTCTACGTCATGGTGGTGACATCGCTCAAAGGCATGCCCGAGATACGCCTCGGCAACATCTTCTCGCCGCCGATGGAGATCACCTTCGAGCCCTGGGTCAAGGCCTGGTCGAGCGCCTGCACCGGGCTCAACTGCGACGGGCTGTCGCGTGGCTTCTGGAATTCGGTGCGCATCACCATCCCGTCGGTGATCCTGTCGATCGCGCTCGCCTCGGTGAACGGCTATGCGCTTGCCAACTGGCGCTTCAAAGGTGCCGACACCTTCTTCATCATCCTGATCGTCGGCGCCTTCATCCCCTATCAGGTGATGATCTATCCGATCGTCATCATCCTGCGCGAAGTCGGCCTTTACGGCAGCCTCAGCGGCCTGGTGATCGTCCATTCCATCTTCGGCATGCCGATCCTCACACTGTTGTTCCGCAACTACTTTACCTCCATGCCGGAGGAGCTGTTCCGGGCAGCGCGTGTCGACGGCGCCGGCTTCTGGGGCATTTATTTCCGCATCATGCTGCCGATGTCGCTGCCGATCTTCGTCGTCGCCATCATCCTGCAGGTGACCGGCATCTGGAACGACTTCCTGTTCGGCGTCGTCTATACCCGCCCCGATACCTATCCGATGACGGTGCAGCTCAACAACATCGTCAACTCGGTGCAAGGCGTGAAGGAATACAACGTCAACATGGCAGCCACCATCCTGACCGGCCTGGTGCCGCTGATCGTCTATTTCCTGTCCGGAAAATTGTTTGTGCGCGGCATCGCCGCCGGTGCGGTGAAAGGATGATGGCGATGAACGCAAACGGCAGCATTGCGGCAAACGGCACCAGCGTCTCGATCCAGAACCTGTCGCTGAATTTCGGTGCGATATCGGTGCTGCAGACGCTCAACCTCGATGTTGCCGAAGGCGAATTCATCGTGCTGCTCGGCCCGTCCGGCTGCGGCAAGTCGACCTTGCTCAACTGCATTGCCGGGCTGCTCGACGTTTCCGAAGGCCGCATCTTCATCAAGGGCAAGAACGTCACCTGGGAAGAGCCCAAGGATCGCGGCATCGGCATGGTGTTCCAGTCCTACGCGCTCTATCCGCAGATGACGGTGGAGAAGAACCTGTCGTTCGGGCTGCGCGTTGCCGGCCTCGCCAAGGACGAGATCGCCAAGCGCATCGCCCGGGCCGCCGAGATCCTGCAGATCGAACCGCTTTTGCATCGCAAGCCGGCGGCGCTGTCCGGCGGCCAGCGCCAGCGCGTGGCGATCGGGCGCGCACTTGTGCGTGACGTCGATGTCTTTCTGTTCGACGAACCGCTCTCCAACCTCGACGCCAAGCTGCGCGCGGAGTTGCGCGTCGAAATCAAGCTGCTGCATCGCAAGCTCGAGAACACCATGATCTACGTCACCCACGACCAGATCGAGGCGATGACGCTGGCCGACCGTATCGCGGTGATGAAGGGCGGCGTCATCCAGCAGCTCGATGCGCCGCAGACCATCTATAACCGGCCGGTCAACCGGTTTGTCGCCGGCTTCCTCGGCTCGCCGGCAATGAACTTCCTCGACGGCAGACTGGAGCAAGCGGCAGGCGACTGGCACTTCGTCGCCGATGATGTGCGGATACCGCTTGCCACCTATGCTTTCGAGAAGGAGCCGGTGCCAGGGCCGGCCGTGTTCGGCATCCGCCCCGAGCACGTGGCGTTCAACAGCGGCACGGGATGGCCGTTCGCAGCCACGGCAAATGTCGAGGTCGTCGAGCCCATGGGTTCCGACACGCTGGTCTGGCTGAAGCTCGCCGGCCAGAATTTCACGGTGCGGGTGACAGCCGAGCGCACGCCAAACAACGCCGAGGCGGTCGGCATCGGTTTCGACCCGATGCGCGCCTCGCTTTTCGACGCCGCCACAGGTAACCGCCTCTAGAGCATGATTTAGCCTCCCAAGACTCTTCCACTCCCAAGACTCTTCCACTCCCCCAAGACTCATCCCCCCAAAACTAACCATCCACAAGAAAACGGACAGAGACGATGAACTGGTCATTCCAACTTTACAGCGCCCGCAATTTCCAGCCCTGGGAGGGCGTGCTCAAGATGCTGGGGGAGCTTGGTTACAGCCAAGTCGAAGGGTTCGGCGGCGTCTATGACGGTCCCAAGGCGTTCCGTGCCGAGCTCGACAAGAACGGGCTCGCCATGCCGACCGGGCATTTCTCGATCGACGCGCTCGAGAAGGATTTCGACGGCGTGCGCAGGACGGCCGACGCGCTCGGCATCACGCTGCTCATCTGCCCGTTCCTGAACGCCGAGTTCAGGCCGGCCGACACAGCCGGCTGGCGCGGCTTCGGCGAACGCCTGGCCAAGGTCGGCGAGACGGCCAGGAAAGCCGGCTATGGCTTTGCCTGGCACAACCATGATTTCGAGTTCAAGGCGCTTGCCGACGGCTCGGTGCCGCAGGACCATATCCTGTCCTCCGCGCCCGACATCGGCTGGGAGATGGACGTCGCCTGGGTGGTGCGCGGCGGCGTCAATCCGCTGCCCTGGATCGAGAAGCACGGCAAGCGCATCGTCGCCGTCCATGTCAAGGACTTGGCCAAGCCGGGCGAGGGCCTCGACGAGGACGGCTGGTCCGACGTCGGCCACGGCACCATCGACTGGCCCGGCCTGATCAAGGCGCTACACGCCAAAAGCGCCGCAAAATACTACGTCATGGAACAGGACAATCCCAACGATATCGAGCGCTTCGCCCGCCGCTCGATCGCAGCCGCCAAGACCTATTAGGAGCACACCAGCATGGCAACAAAACTTGGCATCGGCGTCATCGGCTGCGGCAACATCTCGAAGGCGTATTTCTCGCTGGCGCCGCTGTTTCGCGGCATCGAGATGCGCGCCTGCGCCGACATCAACATGGAAGCGGCGAAAGCGCGGGCAAAAGAGTTCAAGCTGCGCGCCGAGACCGTCGAGGGGCTGCTCAAGGCCGACGATATCGACATCATCGTCAACCTGACCATTCCGGCGGTGCATTACGAGGTGTCGAAGCAGATCCTCGATGCCGGCAAGCACGTCTATTCGGAGAAGCCCTTCGTGCTGTCGGTCAAGGAAGGGCTCGACCTGAAAAAACGGGCGGAAAGCAAGGGGCTGCGCATCGGTTCGGCCCCCGACACCTTCCTCGGCGGCGCGCACCAGCTTGTCCGCGACCTCATCGACACCGGCAGGCTCGGCAAGGTCACCAGCGGCACATGTCATGTGATGAGCCATGGCATGGAGCATTGGCACCCCAATCCGGACTTCTTCTTTCAGCCGGGCGCCGGGCCGGTGCTCGATATCGGACCCTATTACATCACCAACCTGATCCAGCTGATCGGGCCGGTGAAGCGGGTCGCGGCCTTCGCTTCGATCCCGATGACGGAACGCATCATCAGCTCGAAGCCGCGCGCCGGCGAAAAGATCCCGGTCTCCACGCCGACGACGATCCACGGCGTGCTGGAGTTCGAGAACGGCGCCGTGGTGACGCTCAACACCAGCTGGGATGTCTGGAGCCACGGCCACGCGCCGATGGAACTCTATGGCGAGGCCGGCACGGTGTTCGTGCCGGATCCGAACTTCTTCGGCGGCGACGTGCGTTTCACCGAGGCCGCCAAGCCGGTCAAGAAGCTGCCGAAATGGCCGCATCCGTTCGGCGTGCCCAACGAGATGCATTCGCAAGGCATGATGGCCAACTACCGCACCGCCGGCCTTGCCGATATGGCGATAGCGATTACCGAAGGCAGGCCGCACCGCTGCTCGATGGAACTGGCGCTGCATGCCGTCGACGTCATGACCGGCCTGTTGCGCTCGGGCGAGACCGGAAAGTTCGTTGCCATGCAGACCAGCTGCGAGCGGCCCGCGGCACTCGGCGTCAAGGCGGCGAAGGAGCTGCTGGCGAAGAAGAAAACGAAGTAGGCGGCGCACCTCCCAAGGACCGCAACAGCCTCTCCCCGTTTGCGCGGGGAGAGGCTAAGGGTGAGGCTGGAGCCGACTTGCCCGTCATCGCGTCGGCAGCCGTCGGGCGCGTTTCGATATGAGATATGAGGATTTCCCATGCCCTATGTCCCCGCCGAGAACCGCTACAAAAAGATGATCTACAATCGCTGCGGGCGCTCCGGCTTGAAGCTGCCGGCGATCTCGCTTGGGCTGTGGCACAATTTCGGCGACGACACGCCGCATAGAACCAAGCAGGCGATTACGCGCAAGGCCTTCGACCTCGGCATCACGCATTTCGACCTCGCCAACAATTACGGCCCGCAGCCCGGCTCGGCGGAGCGGGCGTTCGGCGAGATCCTGCGGAAGGACTTTGCCGGCTATCGCGACGAGCTGATCATCTCGACCAAGGCCGGCTACGAAATGTGGGCAGGGCCTTATGGCGAATGGGGCGGCCGCAAATATGTGCTGGCCAGCCTCGACCAGAGCCTGAAGCGGATGGGGCTCGACTATGTCGACATCTTCTATTCGCACCGCTTCGACCCCGACACCCCGCTGGAGGAAACGATGGGCGCGCTCGATCACGCGGTGCGCTCGGGCAAGGCGCTCTATGCCGGCATTTCCTCCTATAATTCGCAGCGCACCCGCGAGGCCGCCGATATATTGAAGCAGCTCGGCACGCCTTGCGTGATCCATCAGCCGAGCTATTCGATGCTCAACCGCTGGGTCGAGGATGACGGCCTGCTCGATACGCTGGAGGGGCTTGGCGTCGGTTGCATCGTGTTCTCGCCGCTGGCGCAGGGCATGCTGACCGACAAATATCTCGGCGGCATCCCCGATGGCAGCCGCGCCAGCCAGGGCAAGTCGCTACGCCCGGCATTCATCAACGACAAGTCCGTCGCCAATATCGAGGCGCTGAACGCCATCGCCCGTCGCCGCGGCCAGACGCTGGCGCAGATGGCGCTGGCCTGGGTGCTGCGCAGGGGCAGGGTGACGTCGGCGCTGATCGGCGCCAGCCGGCCGGAACAGGTCGAGGATTGCGTCGGCGCGCTTGAGGCGCTCGACTTCAGCGATGCAGAGCTCGCCGAGATCGACAGCTTTGCCCGCGAGTCGGACATCAATCTCTGGGCGGCATCGGCCGAGCGCAAGGGTCCGTCAAGGAAGTAGGCGACTTCGGCATCTGGTCGCCGAATGAAGGCTTAGATACGCATTCCAAGGAAGGTCGTTACGATCGATTCGGGGTTAGGCCATGAATCAGGAAATCCGGCTTTTTGGCGCCATTGCGGTCCGCCCCGCCGTCGTTGCGCTCATACCTCGGTTCGAAGCGGCCACGGGATTCACAGTTGCGGTCAAGTGGGAGCTCAATCCGACAGTAAAGAAGCAGATTGAGGCTGGGGAAGCTTTTGACCTCGTCATCACCAATCCGAACCTGGTTCAGGATCTGGCCGCCTTGGGAAAGGTCAAGGCGGGGAGCCAGGTAGCGTTCGGCCGGATAGCAATGGGGGTGGCGGCCAAGGCTGGCAGTCGACCGCTCGACATCGGGTCCGTGGAAGCATTCGAACAGGCGTTGAAGAGCGCCAGATCGATCGCCTACGCCAGTGAAGGAACCAGCGGTGGCTACTTCTCCGGTTTGCTGGAACGTTTGGGGATAGCGGATGAGGTGAAGCCCAAGCTGGTGGCCATACCAGGAGGGCAGACAGCGCCGGCCGTGGGACGTGGGGAAGCCGAGTTGGGGGTCGTTCCCGTGACTTCGATTCTCGCGGCCGCTCCCGAGGTCATGCTTGTCGGTCGGTTTCCGGAAGAACTCCAGAGTTACGTTGACTTCGCCATTGGCATCAGCGCCGATTCAACGGACGCAGAAGCTGCCAAGCAGCTGTCGGAATTTCTGATGTCGGCAGCCGTTGATGACATCCTGGCGGCAAAGGGTGTCGAGCGCCGCTAAAAGCGTGCTTGATAAGCAGCGCTGGGAATCCCCTTCTCAAACACGCTCTAACCTTCGGCTGCCTTGAGGTTCCGCGCGGCTTCCTCGAGCGTCGCTCTGTCGTTGCCAAGCCTGTCGATCAGCTCTTGCGCCTGATCACCGGTTATCCCGGTGCGCATCGCCAGTGCCTCGACCGTCAGAACGTCGGAACTGGCGATCGTTCCAGTGGGACCGTGCTCGGCCGCGCCATCATCTGCCGGCACCGTTGTCGCGTCGTCGAGGTCAAGCTCATGTTTCGCCTGCTGCCAATGACGCTCATGTGCGCCGTGCGGGCGGCCCTCGCGCACCCAGATTTCATAGGCTCGCTGCCGAATTTTTTCATGCCGATCGTCGTCCATGGCGGTTCCTCCCTTGTGGCGTTTTCACCAACGCGGGGAGCGCCGGAACGATCCGATGTTGATGCCGAATTCGCAGACATGCCGGACAAAAGCCGGTTTCTCACCGAACAAACACCGGACATACGCGTTTTGCGGAGGAACCTGCACAGTGGGCCGGCCGTTGAGCCGAGCCTGAGCAAAGGAGATTACAATGGCCGACGAACCGAACGAATCCGCAGCACCGAAGATGACTCAACGTGAAGCTCAGGAAGCCCTGGAGAAGCAGGTCGCGCAGCTGAGGCGCGAGATCAACAAGATCAACCGAACCTTGGCCGAACGCGCGGAAGAGGCGATTGAGGACGCCGGCGATTGGTATGGCAACGCTGCTGAGCGCGCCTCGCGGACGGCACAAGCCCTGCGCAACAGGGCGCAGACAGTGTCCGGGGTTGTCCAGGAGAATCCCGGCACAATATCGTCCGCCTTCATACTCGGAGCGGCCGTAGGGGCGCTACTGGGCCTCGCCTTGGCCGCCACAGACCAGCGCCGCGATCGCTGGTTCTAGTCCCGATCTAAGGTTCCGGGCAGAAACGGCGGGATTGCTCCCGCCGTCATTCAGCAAATGACACCGGTCAGGGCGTGGCGGGCTTCTGCGCCGTGCCGAGGGCTTTGGGCGCTGCCGGCGCTGCCGTCTTCATCTTCTCTTCGATCCAGCCGGTGTAATTGGCCAGCCGCGTGTAGATGCCGTAGGCGTTCTTGTGGCCGCAGGCGGTGCTGCCGTCGGCCGGACCTTCGCCCCAGCTGACGACGCCGACCTGCACCGGGCCATCGGCGCCGGTCATGAACAGCGGTCCGCCGCTGTCGCCGTTGCAGGCGTCGCGCTCGCCGCTGGCGGTGCCGGCGCAGATCATGTTGCCGGTCAGCGGATCGGCCATGTCAGCTGCAATCGCGTTGGCGGCCGCCTCGATGCCCCTTTCCGAGTAACGCATGCGGCGGGCGAGCTCGCCGAGCGCTGCCTTCAAATCATGCGCATAAATCGCCTTGATGCCGCTGTTGCAGGTTGCGTTCGGCTGGAGGTCCAGGTCGGCGACCATCAGCGCGGTGGGAAACGCTCGTCCTGCATCTTGCCCCAACCGGTGACCGTCGTCTTACCGGTGTCCGGTGTCGGCTCACGGGCAATTTTGATGGTCGGAGCATCGGCCGGCTCGGCCAGCCGGATCAAGCCGAGATCGTTGTCCAGCGTCTGCTCGCTATAGCCCTCGTTGACGATGATCTCCGCCGCTTTGTAGCGCTTGCCCTCGCTGAGATCGGTGGCGCCGGTGAGCACGGTGACCATATCAGGCGAAATCGGCTCGCCGTCGTCATTGAGGCAGTGCGCCGCCGTCAGCACCCATTGCGGCGCGATCAGGCTGCCGCCGCAGAACTGCGCATTCGCCTGCGAGGCCGGGCTTTTGTCCAGTCTGTTGGTGGTCAACAATGCCACCTGGAACGGGTAAGCGCCCTTCTCGGCCTCTTTGCCGCCGTAGACGCGATCGGCGCCGTCGGGGTTCTCCGCCTTGGCCTTGGCCCTGGCCTCGGCCACGCGTTTCATCGGCGAGATCGCCGCCTCCGGCCGCGCGGCCGCGTCCGTGGCATGAACGGAATTGACGGCCGGCAAGGCCGCCGCGATGCCGAGCAGTGCGGCGGCGGCAATCGGTCTGAACCTATGGATGATCTTCACCTCGAACCCCCTGAGACGATGTTCCCGACAGGTCAGTCGCCGACGCATGATCCACTGAAATGGAACCGGCCGGTGAGATCATGCTCCACGGCGAAGCATGATCCGTCACAAAGCCGAGCACCATTTCTGCTAGTCGTGCTGTCGAGCCAAACCCGCCCAAAATCCTATAGCCCCCCACGGGCTATGTGGAAGCAATTTGTCGTTGCCAATGTTGGATTATTTTAGGCAGTATACCGTTGCAGGCATTTTTGGCGGGGACCTAAACTGGCTGCACTGAATAATGGCCCGGTAAAGGCACCGGTAACCAATTTCATTTTTCTGCGCCACCACGATCTCGACAATATTTCTGTATCTTGATCCAGTCCTTGCTGACTTTTGGGAGAGTCTCACCATGACAAAACTGACATATAGCATTATTGCGTCCGCGTTGCTTTCCACCGCAATGTGGGCGGTTCCTGCCTTGGCAGCCGATCCAGGTTCCGCCAATGCCGGCAACGGCGAAAGCATGCGGGATGTGACATCGGGCGATTACAAGCCCGGCCGGGCGAAACCGATCGCCCCGCCGAAACTGACCGAGGACGAGGCCAACCGCGCCGCGCCGCTCACCGACGAAGCAACGGCCGTCAAATCCTATGGCATCGTCGGCCGCTCCGCCGATGGCAAGGACATCAAGATCGATCCGAACGAGACGCTGAAGGACCTTGTCATCAAGGAAATGAACGCGCCCGCCGAGGGACAGAAGTCCGAGAATTCCGGGCTGAGCGGAGGCGAAGAGGCCGGCCGCCAGGTGTTCGGGACGGACGACCGGGAGCAGATCAAGAATACCAAAACCTACCCGTTCACCGCGATCGGCTACCTCGAAGGCAAATCGAAAAGCGGCAGCTATGGCAGCTGTTCGGCAACACTGATCGGCCCGCGCACGGTGCTCACCGCGGCGCACTGCCTCTACAGCCACGAGGACAAGGCCTGGCTCGACGACATCCTGTTCGTGCCGGCTCTCAACGGCAAGACTGCCGACGACGCACCGTTCGGCGCCTTCACCTATGAAAGCGCCTATATCATCCAGGGCTTCATCGACAATTACCAGGGCTTTTACGGCTCGGTCGTGCCATGGGATCTCGGCATCGTCACCTTGAAGCAGGATGTCGGCACCAACCTCGGCTGGCTGGGCTATGCCAATTATGTGGATCTCGGCGATTTCACCGCCAACATCGTCGGCTATCCCGGCGACAAGCCGATGGGCACGATGTGGAAGGCGACCTGCGAAGTGCTCGCCGAACACATCGCCACCGAGTATTTCCAGTACGACTGCGACACCTATCCAGGATCGAGCGGCAGCTCGGTCTATGCCTACGACAATGGCTCCAAGCAGCGCGTCATCACCGGCGTGAACGTGGCCGAGAGCCCGGATGCCAACACAGCCGTGCGTCTGAACGCCATCAACGTCCAGTGGATCAACAGCCTGTACAAATAGGCCTGCAGAGTTTCCGCCGCGATCGTCGCGGAAAACCGGCCGGCGGCGGAGCATTTCCGTCGCCGGCTTTCGCATTTTCGGGAATTATCTGGACTGGGCCGAGGGTGGCGCCTGGCGGACATAGTTCTCGATCGGCTGCGCGAAAGTCGGTGAACCGGCCTTGCGCTCCTTGTCGATATAGCCGGCAAAATAGCTCCAGAAGGAAGCGGCATAGTCGCGGAAATAGGAGTCGGCGACCTGACGCGAGCACAGCCTGCCTTCGACGCAGAAGGAAAGGCGGTTGAGGAAATAGACGATGCGGTCGAAATTGTCGCTGAACTCGGCCAGCGGCATGTCGCCGCCGGTTGCGCTCATCGCTTCGATGCCGATGCGCTGTCTGAACACCTGTTCCTCGGTCGGCGTCGGATTGGCACTGAGCAGATTGCCGTATTTGGCGTTGAGCGCCGCCAGGCGTTGCTTGAGGGCCCGTTGCGCCTGCTGGTAATCCTTGCTTTCCCAGAGCTCGACCAGCGACATCGTTTGCTCGACGCGCTTCTGCTCCTGGTTCGCCAGGAACTGGTAGACCGAAAAGATCAAGGTGAAGATGATCGCCAGGCGCACCAGCAATCCGGACCAGGCATAGACGAGCATGCGCCAGTCGCGATCGGTGAATGGGTTCGCCTCCTTCTTGACCTCGTGATTGCTCACCCACGGCAGGCCTTCGACGGTTTCCGGCAGCGACACCGGCTTCTTTTGCGGTACCGGCGCTGTCACTGCCTGCTGCGTTGCGTTGCCCCCCGCTTTCGTCATCCGCAGCTGTCCAGTTCTATGGTGGCGGACGGGTCGAGCACGATGCCCGGCGCCTCCAGCTTCTTCTTCAGGCAATCCAGCTGCGCCCGCGAAACGATGAACTGCACGTCAGGCGCCACCTGCGCCTTGCCCGGCGACGGCAATGGTTCGACCACGCCGCGTGAGGTGCAACTGCTGAGATCGACGACAACGGCGGCGTTGCCGGTTTTGGCGATCTGGTCGTACTGGTCGAGAAAGCAACTCGCCAGTTCGGAATTGATGACGACCTCCTTGGCGCAGAGGCCGCAAGCCTCGTCCGCCGAAGCATTGGCGGCCAGCAACAGCCCGGCGACAAGGCCGGCGGTTGTTGCGCGCCACGAAAATACGATCCTGTTCACGAACGCCCTCATCCGTTCCGTTCGGCCGCCGACAGCGGCGGTCGAAGAATGTTCATTATCAGCCGATTAGGCAAGAGGCCCGGCCGGGCACCTGACCCCGCCTCAGGCGCGCGGCACCGTCTCCATCGGGAAGATCATCACGGCGCCCTTCGACCCCTTGTCGTCGGTCAGCCGCATGGCCGACCGCGTCGCCGGCGCCATGCCGATATCGGCCAGCATGTCGGCGAAGCTTGGCTGTCCCAGTCCGCGCGTTACCGAGACAACCCCCTCTTGCGCCAGGAAACTCAGATCCTGCTTCTCGCTCTGCGGCGGTGCTTCGGTCAAGACGGCGATCATCCGCTCCATGCCGAAGCTGGTGTCGGTGAATTTGAACAGGCCTTCCTCGAGCACGGCGCCTTCGGTCAGGCGCTCGGCAAGAAAATGCTGGATGGAATAGTCGGAGCCGACATAGAGCACGTTGATGTCGACCAGGTTGGTCGAACCGTTCCTGGCCAGCACGTGGACCTGATCGTCGGGCGAAACACGCGGCACCGTCGACGGTTCGATCGGCTGCAGCGTGTCGCTGTCAAAACGCTTGATCCGGAACTCGACGCTGACCTCTTCCGGCCGATAATCGGAAGCGGCGGCCAGCCTCGACAGTCCGACGGCGCGGAAGATTTTCGTCAGATTCCCTGCGGCCGCCTCGATCAACTTTTCGCGGCCGTCCGGATGAATGACGATCAGCGGCGGCTTGCTGCCATCCTTGAGCGTCATGTCGCCCGAAGCCGGCAGGAACCACAGCGCCGGCGTGTCGGTGGCATCTTCTGCGGCGCCGGCAATGGCGTTCTCGCGCAGCACTGCGAGACGCAGATCTGCGCTCTTGCCCGGCTCGACCAGCGCGATGTGGAACCCTGAGCTCTCCCTGGCCGCCAGTTCGTCGAGAACCGAGTTCGCCAGCGCGGCCTCTTTCTCGAGGCCTTTGGCCGCTGCCGGCCGCGCGACCACGAGCTTGTAGTCGACGGCGAGCTCGGCCAGCCGCGCATAGGCATTGGCGGGGATGTCGGCCAGCTTGAGCGCCGGCTTGCCGCCGAACTCGACCGGCTTGACCCGGCTTTCCAGGTTTTTCGCCGACTGAACCTGGAGATAGCCAAGCGCCTCGGACAGCGGCGACAGCGCCGACGGCAATATTGCGAGCCTGCTGCCGGGGGTGAGGCGATGCAGCAACCCGGCGCCGATCGTGGCTTTGTCGTTCTCGATGACGATCGGCCATTGCATGACCGCGTCTGTCTTGTCGGTGCCGAAGACGCGTGCGTCGAGTTCCCCTTCGAACAGCGGCGTTGGCCGGGTGCGGCCGTCCGCCGAATATTGCTGCAGCACGGCCTGGCCGAGCTGGCGATAGGTGATGTTGGGGTTCTCGGCCAGTTTCGACAGGATGGTGAAGGTGAACAGCCCGAAACGCGGTGCATCGGCCGTGCCCTTGGGCAGCGGCATCTCGGGCGTCGTCTCCATCGTCTGCGCCGCGTAGAAGGCGACCAATTTGCCCTTGGTGGTCGGCTCGGCGCCGGTCGGCGTCAGCTTGAAGGCCGGCTTGCGCTGCCCGTCCTCGTCAAAGCCGCGCGGCGCGGCCGACGCAATCTCGTCATAGGCTTTCACCGCAGCCGCCCTGGCAGCGTCGTCGCCGCCGACCAGATCGGCGAACTCGACCTTGCGTTCCAACTCGTCGTCGACCTCGGCGGCGCGCGTCGCCGTGCCGGAATGGCAGCAGTCGAACACGGCCCAGATAAAGGCGCCCTTGTCGCGAATAGCGTCGAGCGCGGTGCCGATCTCGTTGTCGACCAGCGCATTGGGCACGCCCTTTTCGCGGTTGACCCATTTGTCGATGTCGGACGGCAAGAAAATCTCGTCGAGGCCGTCCGTCTCGTCGCCCTTGTTCGCTGCCGGCTGCTGCGCGCCGTGACCGGACAAATGCAGGTAGACGAAATCGTCGCGCTGGACCTTGGCGGCAAGATCGGCCAACGCCGCCTTGATCGCCGCATGTGTCGGCGGTCCGTTGGCGCCTTCGACATCCTTGGCGAGCAGCGTGACGTTTTCGGCCAGGAATTTTACCGGCGCGGGCGTGTTCCCCAGGAGGTAATCGCGCACCAGGCCGGCATCGTTTTTCGGTCCGATCAGCCAGTTTTTCTTCGGCAGGTTCGGGTAATCGGTGCAGGCAACAAGCAGCGCATGGTAGGTGCGCGCCGCTGCTAATGCCCGAAACGGCACCAGGCCGGCAGCGGCCAGCGCGGACGTGCCGGCAAGCAGCGTCCGCCGCGTCACTTTGATCATGATTGCTTCCCCAAGCCCGATCGAATTTCCAAGCACGGCCAGCCTGGCCGAGGATTTTGTCAGTATTTTGAATATGGCGCCGCCGGCCAGCCGACCACCGGCTGCGAATAGAAACAGTAGCAAAAATGGCAGTTCGTCGCTATCTCAGTGGAAGAGGCCGGATTGCATGCCTAATAGCAGCGATCGGCACGGAGCGGCTTGGAACAGGATCATGGCGGCAAGGGATGTACTGACGAAGAACCAGCTTTGCGTTCTCGAGAAGCTCGAGGCCGCCAGCGGCCCGCTCAGCGCCTATACGTTGCTCGACCAACTGCGCGAGCGCGGTTTTCGCGCGCCGCTGCAGGTCTACCGGGCGCTCGACACGCTGGTGAAATCCGGCTTCGTGCACAGGCTCGAAAGTCTCAATTCCTTCGTCGCCTGTGCCGAGCCGCACGACCACAGCCATTCGATGACGGCGTTTGCCATCTGCGACACCTGCGGCCAGGTGACTGAGTTCTCCGACCACGATGTCGGACACCGGCTCGACGAATGGGTGCGCTCGACCGGCTTCGCCGCCAAGAAGGCGGTGATCGAGTTTCGTGGGACATGTGCGAAGTGTTTGGCCGAGGCGGCTTGAGGCCGGAGCAACGCGGCGAAGGCGGAGCAAGGTTTTCCGAGCCCTCGCCGGGTGTTCCCGGATCGGCTCAGTAGGGAAAGGGTCTCCTTGAGGTATGCCGGATGTGCAGGATCTCAATTGCGTCGGCACGGGCACGATAGAAGACCTTATAAGGGTAGCGGCCTATGAAGAGGACGCGAACGCCAGGGATGTCGGTCGCGTGACCGCTTTCGGGAAATTCGGCAAGTCGCGAAATCCCAGCGTGGATCCGAGAAATGACTGAAAGGGCGCCCTGAGGCGCCCGCTCTTCGAGGTAGTTGAAAATCGCCTCGCGTTCGGCAAAGGCTTGCCGCGTAAATCGGACCTTCATAGCCTGCGGCGGGTGTCGGCCGCGCGAACGGTATCCTCATCTACGAAAGTGCCGTGATCGGCCTCTGCTAGGCCCGCTGTGACCGCGCTGCGCTCTGATTCCGACGTCGCATACACGCCAGTCCGCCGCGCCTCGATGACGCGGGCGTAATCAGCAAGCTCCTCCTGGTCTTCGCGAGGCCAAGCTTCCGCATGCCTTACCAGATTCTCAAGTGCCTTGGTGATCATACGGGCACTATAGCATACCGGTGCTGCTCGTGAACCTTGAACCGAATATGGCTCTGTGGCCCGCCTTAATGCGCCTCTTCCCAGTTGTTGGCGGCGCGGGCGTCGACGTGCAGCGGCACCGACATCGATACCGCCGGCATGGCGGCGTTCTCCATGACGTGGCAGACGACCGGGATCGTCGCCTCGACCTCGGCTTCGACGGTCTCGAAGACCAGCTCGTCATGCACCTGCAGCAGCATGCGGGCGGAAAGCCTGGCTTTTTCCAGGGCATGGTCCATGCGGATCATGGCGCGGCGGATGATGTCGGCGGCGGTGCCCTGCAGGCGTGCGTTGATCGAGGCGCGCTCGTTGAACGCCCGGACCGAAGGATTTGACGATCTGATTTCCGGATAGTGGATGCGGCGGCCGAAAATGGTCTCGACGAAGCCGTGCTCGCGGGCATAGGCCTTGGTCGCATCGATATAGTCGCGGATGCCGGGGAAGCGCTCGAAATATTTCTTGATGTAGTCGCCGGCTTCCTCGCGCGCGATCGACAGCTGGTTGGCGAGGCCAAAGGCCGAAATGCCGTAGATGATGCCGAAATTGATCGCCTTGGCACGGCGGCGCACTTCCGAAGGCATGCCCTCGACCGGCACGTTGAACATTTCGGACGCGGTGATGGCGTGGATGTCGGCGCCGTCGGCGAAGGCCTGCTTGAGCTGCGGGATTTCGGCGACGTGGGCCAGCACGCGCAATTCGATCTGGCTGTAGTCGGCGGAAACCAGCTTGTTGCCCTTGTCGGCAATGAAGGCCGTCCTGATCTTTCGCCCCTCGACGGTGCGTACCGGAATGTTCTGCAGATTGGGATCCGAGGACGACAGCCGTCCGGTCGTCGTCGCGGCAAGCGCGTAGGAGGTGTGGACGCGCTTGGTGTCGGGATGGATGAAGCCGGGCAGCGCATCGGTATAGGTCGATTTCAGCTTGGTCAGCTGGCGCCAGTCGACGATCTTACGCGGCAATTCGTGGCCTTCGGCGGCGAGGTCTTCGAGAAGCTGCGCCGAGGTCGACCACTGGCCGGTCTTGGTTTTTGAACCGCCGGGCAGACCCATCCTGCCGAACAGGATGTCGCCGAGCTGTTTTGGCGAGCCGATGTTGATGCGTTCGCCGACCAGCTGGTAGATCTCGTCCTCGAGCCGTGCGGCACCCTGTGCCAGTTCGCCGGAGAGCCGCGACAGGATCTGCCGGTCGACGGAGATGCCGCGCTGCTCCATCCGTGCCAGGACCGGCACCAGCGGCCGTTCCAGCCGTTCATAGACCGAGACCAGGCCCTTGGCGGCAAGCCGTGGCTTCAGCACCTGCCAGAGCCTGAGCGCGACGTCGGCGTGCTCGGCCCCGTAAGCCGTCGCCTTGCCGAGGTCGGCCTGATCGAGGCCGACGAAGCTTCTTCCCGAACCGGCCAGTTCCTTCAGCGGAATGGTCGCGTGGCCGAGCCATTTATCGGCCAGCGCCTCCAGGCCATGGCCACCATGAGTGCCGGCCTCAAGCACGTAGGAGATCAGCATGGTGTCGTCATAGGGGCCGATCTCGATGCCGTGACGGCTCATGACGACAAGGCGGTATTTCATGTCGTGCACGATCTTGAGGACGGATTTGTCCTCGAGCAGCGGCTTGAGCAACGCCAGCGCGTCGCGGATCGGGATCTGGTTTTCGACCGCGCCGCCGCCGAGCAGGTCGCCATTGCCGTTTTTGTGGGCAAGCGGCACGTAGGCGGCGTGGCCGGGCGCGACGGCCATGGCAAGGCCGATCAGTTCGGCCCGCATCGGATCGGGCGAGGAGGTCTTAACGTCGAAGGCGACGATGCCTCTCTCCATCGCCTCGGCGATCCAGACCTTCAGCGTCGCGGCGTCGCGGATGCAGGCGTAGGCGCTGGTGTCGATCTTGCGGGCGGTGGCAGCCTCCAGGCGAAGCGCCGAAAGCAGGGATGGGGTGTCGCCTTGCTTGGCTGCGGCCGGGGCTTCGAGTGCCGCTTTGTCCGACGGCGGTGCGCTCTCGGCGGCCGCGGGCGCGCCAAAACCCATATCGGGGCCATGCGCGGTATCGGCACGCTCTATGGTGACGGGGGTGGCTGGAACGTCGCCCGCGTCGGTTCCGGTCGCTTCGGCCACGCGGCGGGTCAGCGTCGAGAATTCCATGGTCTTGAGAAAGCCGATCAGCCTTGGGCCGTCCGGCGCGTGCAACACGAACTCGTCGAGCCCTTCGGTCACCGGCACGTCGTTCTTCAGCGTCACCAGGTCACGCGAGATGCGCGCCTTGTCGGCATTGGCGATGATCGATTCGCGCCGCTTGTCCTGCTTGATCTCGCCGGCGCGGGCGAGCAGCGTGTCGAGGTCGCCGAACTGTTCGAGCAATTGCGCCGCCGTCTTCGGCCCGATGCCGGGCACGCCCGGCACATTGTCGACCGAATCGCCGGTCAGCGCCTGCAGGTCGATCATTTTCTGTGGCGGCACGCCCCATTTCTCGATCACCTCGGGAACGCCGATCTGGCGGTCCTTCATCGGGTCGTACATGGCAACCGTTGGGCCGACCAGTTGCATCAAGTCCTTGTCGGAAGAGATGATGGTGGTGTCGGCGCTGGCTTCGCAGGCAAGCCGGCAATAGGTGGCGATCAAATCGTCGGCCTCGTAGCCTTCCGTCTCAAGGCATGGCAGGTTGAAGGCCCTGGTCGCCTGGCGGATCAGGCCGAATTGCGGGATCAAATCTTCCGGCGGCGCCGAGCGGTTGGCCTTGTATTCGGGGTAGAGGTCGTTGCGGAAGGTCTTCGACGAATAGTCGAAAATCACGGCGAAATGCGTCGGCACGATGCCGACATCGGTGTTGCGGGCGTCCTGCGTCAGCTTCCAGACCATGTTGCAGAAGCCGAGCACGGCACTGGTCGGCAGCCCGTCGGACTTGCGGGACAGCGGCGGGAGCGCGTGATAGGCACGGAAGATGTAACCGGAGCCGTCGACAAGGAAGAGATGATCGCCTTTTTTCATGGCACGAGGGATAGCGCGGCGCAGCGCCGCGGTCCATGCCAAAGGCGGCTTCCGCCAAGGGTTCCGGCAACACCCTGACAAATGGCGTGCGAGCTTGGCCGGCCCTGCCGGCGTGGCCGGAGCTTTGTTCGCTCACGCCTATGTTACAAAAGTGTAATTTTTGTGCCCTTGAATCGCCACGTTCGCAGACACAGATAAACGCCATCGGCAGTTTTCGCCGAAGTCCGGAGCAAGGCCCGTCCCCCGCCTATCCCGGACACTTGCGGCAGCCTATCCCCCCTCTCCGGGCTGCCGCATCGTTTCGAGTAAGGCCGCCGTGGTTCCCCCTCCACCACGGCGGCATTTTTTTGCCTTTCGACAAGATCCTGCCTTGTGGCCTAACGGTCGCGGGCTTTCCGTTTCGCCGTATGGGCTCTAGATTCGCCGCCAGAATCGAAAGGCCCGCCAGATGTCCGCAGTTTCCCCTGTTCTCGACCGCCTCGACAAGAACTTCGACCAGAGCCTGGAACGCCTGTTCGGCCTGCTCGGCATCAAGTCGATCTCCACCGATCCGGACTACGCCGCCGACTGCCGCAAGGCCGCCGAATGGCTGGTCGCCGAGCTCAAGCTGATCGGCTTCGACGCCAGCGTGCGCGACACGCCGGGGCATCCGATGGTGGTCGCGCATCACGATGGGCCGGCGGGCGCGCCGCATCTGCTGTTTTACGGCCATTACGACGTCCAGCCGGTCGATCCGATCGAGCTGTGGGAAAGCGACCCGTTCGCGCCGGCGGTCAAGGAGATCGAGCCCGGCCACAAGGTGATCACTGGCCGCGGCGCGGCCGACGACAAGGGCCAGCTGATGACCTTCGTCGAGGCCTGCCGCGCCTGGAAGCAGGTGCATGGCGGATTGCCGTGCCGAATCACAATCCTGTTCGAGGGCGAGGAGGAGTCCGGATCGCCGTCGCTGAAGCCGTTTCTCGAGGCGAATGCGGATGAGCTCAAGGCCGATTTCGCGCTGGTCTGCGACACCGGCATGTGGGACCGCGATACGCCGTCGATCTGCGTCTCGCTGCGCGGGCTGGTCGGCGAGGAGATCACGGTGACTGCCGCCGACCGCGACCTGCATTCCGGGCTCTATGGCGGTGCGGCCGCCAATCCGATCCGCATCCTGGCAAAAATTCTGGCCGACATCCACGATGCGGATGGTCACGTCACCATTCCGGGTTTCTATGACGGCGTCGAGGAAACGCCGTCGCAGATATTGCAGTCGTGGCTGTCGCTCGGTGAGACGGCCGAGACCTTCCTCGGCCCGATCGGCCTGTCGATCCCGTCCGGCGAAAAGGGCCGCTCGGTGCTCGAACTGACCTGGGCGCGGCCGACGGCCGAGTTCAACGGCATCATCGGCGGCTATACCGGCAAGGGCTTCAAGACGGTGATCGCCGCGCAAGCCTCGGCGAAAGTCTCCTTCCGCCTGGTCCACAAACAGGATCCGGAAAAAATCCGCGCCGCCTTCCAGGCATTCGTCAGGCAGCGGGTTCCGGCCGACTGCTCGGTCGAATTCCACCCGCATGGCGGCTCGCCGGCGATCCAGCTTTCCTACGACTCGCCCTTCCTCGCCAAGGCCAAGCAGGCGCTGTCCGACGAATGGCCGAAGCCGGCGGTGGTGACCGGCAGCGGCGGCTCGATCCCGGTGGTCGGCGATTTCCAGACCTATCTCGGCATGGAATCGCTGCTGGTCGGTTTCGGCCTCGACGACGACCGCATCCACTCGCCGAACGAGAAGTACGAGATGAGCTCCTTCCACAAGGGCCAGCGCTCCTGGGCGCGCATTCTCGAGGCGCTGACACGCTGAAATTGCGCCAGACTCAAGTTTTTGTTGATTTTTCGCCGGATCGCGGCAAGGACGGGCACGGTCCGTCGCGCATCGCTGCACGGGGCCGCGACCGGAGAAGACGATGAGCGACATACGTTTCCACAAAAACGATCTGCCCGGCCTGCTGCATTACGATGTCGGGGCGGTCGCCATCGACACCGAGACGCTGGGGCTGAACCCGCATCGCGACCGGCTCTGCGTCGTGCAGATCTCGCCGGGCGACGGCTCGGCCGACGTCATCCAGATCGCGCCCGGCCAGAAGAAGGCGCCGAACCTCGTCAGCCTGCTCAAGAACCGCAGCATCACCAAGCTGTTCCATTACGGCCGCTTCGATCTCGCCGTTCTCTACAATGCCTTCGGCGTCATGCCGGAGCCGGTGTTCTGCACCAAGATCGCGTCGCGGCTGACGCGCACCTACACCGACCGGCACGGGCTGAAGGACATCTGCTTCGAGCTTCTCGGGATCGGCCTGTCGAAGGCGCAGCAATCATCGGACTGGGCCGCCGAGACGCTGTCGCCCGAGCAACTCGAATATGCCGCCTCCGACGTGCTCTATTTGCACCGGCTGCGCGACGTACTGAGCGCGCGTCTGGCGCGCGACAACCGGACCAGGGAGGCCGATGCCTGCTTCCGCTTCCTGCCGACGCGTGCGAAACTCGACCTGATGGGCTGGGATGAAGAGGACATCTTCGCCCACAGCTGATGGCCTTCTGGCACTTTAACGCCGTCGGCCGGGAGGAATTGAAATGGCTGCCCGAAAATCAATCGAAACGGCACCCAGGGACGGTTCCAAGGTCACCGTCTACTGGCAGGACAGCCACGGCGTGATAAACGAGAGCATCGCGCAATACCGTTCGCTCGACCGGCTGAAGGCGGCCGGCGGCGACTGGGACGAAAGCGACGCCGGCTGGTGGGCCTATACGGACGGCCATACGCAAAGGAAGATCGAGCCGATCAGCTGGCGGCCGGCCTCCGACGATGCGGATGCCGACGACTGAGGCCGGGTATGTCGCCGGCCGGCATCGCACGGTGAAGCGATTTATTCCTGGATGGCGTATTTTGTTCTTGCTTTGTGCCGGCAGCTATGCTATTAATTTGGCTATGGTGCTAATTGGCTCCAACGACCCGCCCGCCGAGGCGGGTTTTTCGTTTTCAGGTCTCTCGTGGCTTGGCTTCCAATCGCAGCAGCTTCGATTTGCGACTTAACCCGCCCTTGAAGATTGGTGAGCGCCTGTTACCGCAAGGGTCGTCAAACTCGGAGAAATGGGCAAGTGGTGGACTCTCGACCTTCGGCGCGACAGGCCAGCGAAATACAACATTTTTCAATGATAGTTCGAGTCTGAGGAGACCCAAATTCATCGCTGCGAAAGCTGAAACTCAATTTAGCCCAGCGCGTGAAGTCCGTCTCGAAACCTATCGACTGAATGTCGCGCCACTTTCGCTTGAGCCCTGGCCGATCGGAAAACTCCCAAGACTATGAGTGCCTTGAGTGGGAGGGCCAGCCGTTGTTTCGGAGTCGAATGGCTGCTAAGAACTCGTCAATCCATTGGGGTTAGGTTTGCTGTACCGTTCATCGATTGGTTTTTTATGGCAATTATCTACGACAGTCTGCAGTTCGTGACGTTCACAACGCGGCCGCCAATCAGGACGGCTGTCGAACTTTGGCAGTCTGAGTTTGGAAAAATGCCTGACAGCTTCCAGCAGCTGCCGATGGGGGCTGGCTCCCAAGCCGTAGGTTCCATCGGCGGCTTGCAATTCATTGTTATCGTTCAACTAAACAGGATCGATGTCGTCATTAGGCCGCCTGAAAATCTCCCTAATAACTTAGGAACGGTATCTCAGCCAAATTCTGCGATGGCTAAAGGCATCTCAGTTTTGAAGAAGCTTTCCGCTGGAGAGCACATTCTGAGGCCTGCTGTGGTTTTTCAAACCTCCGAAGAATTCCCAGACTTAGGAGGCTCAGTCGCAAAAGCGGTTTCGCTCCTGCCAGGGCAAGTTGTGGTTCCTCAGGCCACTATAGACGTAAGTTTCCATACAAATGTGCCGCGCACCAGCTTGGTTGACCCGAACGTCACAATTCAGCGGATGTATCGGGTTGCCAACGGTCGGCGGGTTGCCGTGCAGGTTGACCTAGCAAACCCAGGCAATATGCTTCAGCACCTAGGGGCTTACATCGCGACCCAATACGTGGACGTATTTGCCGCACCTGAGACGCCTATGAGAGCGCAAGATTTTGATGAGGTTCTCGACGAGATTGTAAAAGAGGCCCAGCTGATATTATCTGACGGTTATGACCATTTTTCCTGAATACGTTTCCGAGGGCATGCTCGCCAGTTGTGCGATGAAATTCGCGCGAATTGATCGAGGCAACGGGAGTCCTACGGCTCGTGGTAAGCTTGAGGAGCCACAGCAGCTTGTGCCGACCCGATTCGCTGCGATCCTTAATATGTATGCCCCTACAGAAACCGGCATTGGCTACGGTACTAGCTCCGCTTACGAGCCGGTGCTTGGTGTCAATAATGCGTCGGAACTTGGGAGCTTTGGACCTGTTTTCGATCCTATGGTCATTTGCAGTCAGTCGATGTTGGCGGAGACGCCTCATACATCAAGTCATCGTCATGTAATGGGTACGGTGGTCGGCACGCTTTACGCTCCCGACGTTGTAGGCGCTTTTCCTGATTGGGCCGCGAATGATCGCCTCCTTAAAACATTTGTGCGGCAGATTGATCTGCCGGGAAACGTCTACGGGATGATCGCACTAGCAGATCCGTGGCTTGCGCCGCCCCAAGCTAAGCGAGGATTGAACGCTGCGGTGCGAAAGTCACTTGATTCCCAAAGGAGTTTACTAAGCGGCCTTCGAAAAGATTGGGACGGATATGGGGCCGAGCCCCTCCCCAAGTACAGGGTCAAGGCATTTATTTCCGAATTAGAATCTGCACTGGAGGATTATTCAGGTCCGCTGCCCGAGATCATTCCAGGAGCAGATGGGTCCTTACAAGCCGAATGGCATCGTAGATATTTGACCTTGTTTTATGGTGTTGATAGTGAGGATGCTAGGCACTTGTTTCTTAAAGTAGCCAACAAGGACCCTATCACGCTATCGGGAGATGCGGCCATCCTGGGCTTTGTCAGGGCGCTACAAGTACACTTCCCTCGGGGGGCTGACGCTGTCACCAACGCCGCAACCAAATGATGATCCGGATAGCTGGTTCGATGACTTGGCGATTTCTGCCGATGACGACCTGTTAAGAATAGTTAAAACGTCAGCCCATATTGTACACGTTGAAGGCGAGGGGTATGGAGTTTCGCCGCAACTTTGGACTTCTATGGAAGGAGGCTGTTCGGTCGAGTTGCTTTCGATGTTGGAAGCAGCGAACGTTTTGGTGAATGACCGCATTGTATCTCAGAAGGGCCTAGGTGCGACGAAGATTAGCGTCTCTGCGGTGCGGAACACGATGAATCGAATTGATCAAAAGACTAAACAGGGTGTTGAGCCGCTAGGGATCGCATACACTCCGATAGCGCCGGACCAGCCCTATGGTCCAAACCCTTACCATTGCGACATCTTTCCCAAGTTGGGCAACCCGGGTCGAAATCTCCTACACAGCAAGGCTTCCTTGGTCTGTCTGGACCAAAATGAAGCAAAGGCGCTGTGGGAAAAGCGCCATGGCATCACGCCTGCTGGCGAAAGTTGAAGAGTTCAGCTTTGGAACCCACCTCTTTCCGACCGGATTGCGCCTATAAACAGGGGAAAAGTCGCTATGAAATTCGACGATTACGAATGAAGTGTCGCCCGGCCACGGACTGGCGAAGGCCGCAATGGTGCAATTAAGAGCGCGCCGATGAGGCGCGTGAAGGTGCATTCTACCTTGGCAACCGCCTGGACCTTGATCGCGATGATGCCATGTCCTCCCCTGCTCGGCCACGCTCGTAAATACATTGCCAGAGCCAAGTGCCAGCGCCGGGCCGGGCTGCCTTCTCGGCCGGCATCTTCCTGTTGCTGACAGCTAGTGGCGAAGCCGTAGCGTGCGCTCTGGCCGCCGATCACTATCCGTGACCAATCAAGCCAGACGCGGGCGCCAGTCTGAACGACCCACGCGAGGTTGCCGGCCACTGGGCATCAGCACGACCGAGAAATATGACCGCGCTATCCTGGAGGCTACCGACCGATTCGCTGACGTCAGAATCAGGCGGCGTGAACAGCGGCAATAGGTGCCCGGCACCCATTTGATTACCAATCGATTCAGATTTTCCCGACTTAACCCGCCTTTAAACCGCCGCATCTAGTCTTCAACCCCAACGCCATAGGCATGGGGAAGACAGCACAGCGCATGGCGAACCGGAAAGACAGCCGCATCGAGCCCAGCTTCGAGGCATCGCCGGGGGCGAGATCCTCGGCGGGTTTTTCGGTAAGCGAGGAGGACCGCGTCGTGCCGAGCAACCGAAAAGCCGCTGCAAAGCGCAAATCGTCCAAGGCCAAGCCGCCGCGCGGCGGGCGCGGCAAAAGCCGGCGCGGCGTGTTCGGCGTGCTTGCCCGGCTGTTCTACTGGTGCTTCGTGCTGGCCATCTGGGGCGGCATCGCCACTGCCGGCATCGTCGTCTATTACGGCGCGAAAATGCCGGCGGCCACCACCTGGGCCATTCCCGATCGCGCCCCCAACATCAAGATCGTCTCGGTCGACGGCCAGCTGCTTGGCAATCGCGGCATGAGCGGCGGCGAGGCCGTCGGCCTGCACGAAATGTCGCTCTATATTCCCGAGGCCGTCATCGCCATCGAAGATCGCCGTTTCTATTCGCATTTCGGCATCGACCCGATCGGCCTTTCCCGGGCCATGGTGACCAATGTGCTGGGCGGGCATTTTTCGCAGGGCGGCTCGACGCTGACCCAGCAGCTGGCCAAGAACCTGTTCCTGACGCCGGACCGCACGCTGGAACGCAAGGTGCAGGAAGTGCTCTTGGCGCTGTGGCTGGAGCACAAGCATACGAAGGACCAGATCCTCGAAATGTACCTCAACCGGGTTTATTTCGGCTCTGGCGCCTATGGTGTCGAAGCGGCCTCGCGCCGCTATTTCGGCAAGAGCGCGCGTGACGTCACGCTGTCGGAGGCCGCCCTTCTCGCCGGCCTGCTCAAGGCGCCGTCGCGGCTGTCGCCGGCGCGCGACCCGAAGGCGGCCGAGCAGCGCTCGCAGCTGGTGCTCGCCGCGATGCGCGACGAGGGCAAGATCAGCGCAAAGGAGCAGACCACGGCGATGAGCGCGCCGGCGACACGCGCGCCGTCCTACTGGACCGGCTCGGAAAACTACGTCGCCGATACGATCATGGAAGAACTGCCCGACCTGATCGGCGACGTGCGCCGCGATATCGTCGTCGACACGACCGTCGATCTGACGCTGCAGAAACTCGCCGAGCAATCGATCCGCCGGCTGATCGATCAGAGCGGCAAGAAGCTCAATGTCAGCCAGGGCGCGCTGGTGTCGATCGACAATTCCGGCGCGGTGCGCGCGATGGTCGGCGGTTACGACTATTCGACCAGCCAGTTCGACCGCGCCTCGGAGGCGCGCCGGCAGCCGGGCTCGGCGTTCAAGCCGTTCGTCTACATGGCGGCGCTGGAATCCGGCCGCACGCCGGACAGCGTGCGCAACGACGCGCCGATCAAGATCGGCAACTGGACGCCCGACAATTACGGCGGCAAATATTTCGGCAAGGTGACGCTGGCGACGGCGCTGGCAAAATCGCTGAATTCGGTTGCCGCGCAGCTGACCATGGAAGTCGGGCCGAATGCGGTGGTCGAGGCGGCGCACCGCATGGGCGTCCAGTCCGAGCTGACGGCCAACACATCGATCGCGCTCGGCACCTCGGAAGTGACGCCGCTGGAACTGACCTCGGCCTATGTTCCCTTTGCCAATGGCGGTTATAAGCCCGACATCCATTTCATCCGCCGCGTCACGACGAGCGACGGCAAGGTGCTCTACGAAAACAATGGCGGCGGTGCGCCGCGGGTCGTCAATCCCGATGTTGTCGGCATGATGAACTCGATGATGACCGGCACGGTCGAGATCGGCACGGCCAGGAAGGCGGCGTTCGCCTGGCCGGCGGCCGGCAAGACCGGCACCAGCCAGAATTCGCGCGACGCCTGGTTCATCGGCTATACAGCCAATCTGACCACCGGCGTCTGGTTCGGCAATGATGACGGCAGCGCGATGAAGAAGGTCACCGGCGGCGCGCTGCCGGCGCAGGCCTGGCACGAGTTCATGGTCGCCGCGCATGAGGGCGTGCCGGTGCGGCCGCTGCCTGGAACCTGGAAGTCGACGCCGCCCGACACCATCGTCCCGGACGACATACCGTCCGACACGGCGCCGCCGGCGCCGGTCGCTTCCGTTGGCCAATCGGCGCCGCCTGCAGCAGCTACCCAGCCGGCTTCGCGTCCCGTGCGTCCTGCCGAGACGGTCGATGCCGGCGGCCTGGCCATGCCGGGGGTCGACAGCGCCACCGCATCGATCAAGCATCCGGTGCCGCCCGGCAATGTCGGCGGCCCGGTCAAGAAGCGGCAGACGTCGATCCTGGACATCCTGACAGGCGGCTGAACAACAGGCCCCCTCGCCACCGCTGCCGCGTTCCGCTACATCTCCCGTTTGGAGACCGCGAATGGCAGAGACCGACACCAGAAAGACCATTGTGCTGACCGGCGCCAGCCGTGGCATCGGCCACGCCACGGTCAAGCGCTTTTCACGCGAAGGCTGGCGCGTCATCACCTGCTCGCGCCAGGCCTTTGCCGAGGACTGCCCGTGGCCGGCCGGCCCGGAAGACCATATCAAGGTCGACCTCGCCGACCAGGAGGATGTCGGCATCGCCATCTCCGAGATCCGCCACCGGCTGGAGGCGCATGGCGGGCAGCTGCATGCGCTGGTCAACAATGCCGGCATCTCGCCGAAGCTCAAGGACGGCAACAGCCGCATGAACTCGATCGACACGCCGATGCATGTCTGGCGCGACGTCTTCCAGGTGAATTTCTTTGCCCCGATCATGCTGGCGCGCGGACTGTTCAAGGAGCTGGCGTCGGCCAAGGGCTCGATCGTCAACGTCACCTCGATCGCCGGCACCCGGGTGCACCCCTTCGCCGGTACCGCCTATGCGACGTCGAAGGCAGCACTCGGCTCGCTGACCCGCGAGATGGCGCATGATTTCGGCCCGCACGGCATTCGCGTCAATGCGATTGCGCCGGGCGAGATCGACACCGCGATCCTGTCGCCGGGCACCGAAAAAATCGTCGAGACCATTCCGCTGAGAAGGCTGGGCACCACGGCGGAAGTCGCCGACATCATCTTCTTCCTGTGCTCGCAGCAGGCGTCCTACGTGACCGGCTCGGAAATACACATCAATGGCGGCCAGCACGTGTAGAAGGCTTTCCAGGCGAGCGAGCCGGCAGGATTTGTCAGCATCGCGGGCGGCGTGTTCAAGTCTGGCGGCGGTTGACGCCGCCGATGCCGATCAGGTCGCCTGCAGCAGGTTCTCGATATCGGGTATGCTGTGGTTGGTCAGCGTCTTTGGAATTTCGGCCGTTATCTTGTCGGTGACCTCCTTGTGCAGCTTCCTGCGCATGTCGCCCAGCACCGGCGGCGGCGCGATCAGCACGATCTCCTTGAAGCTGCCGCGATGCGCGAGCTTGTAGAGCCTGTCGGCAATCTCTTCGGCAAAACGCTCCTTGCCGAGACGGTGCCAGTCGGTGTCCTCGACCGCACTGCGGTGGACGGAAGGGCCGTCGCTGTAGCGGCCGGGGCGGTCCGTGCCCTGTTCTCGGGTTGCCGGATTTTCCTGCTCCATCTCGTGCACGACCTGAAGGTCGGGATATTGGACGTCTCCACGGTTCTCGAGGAACAGCGCCTTTTCGCCATCTGCCACCACGATCCACAGTCCGCGTTTCAGTCTGACGTTGCTCATGGGGCGCTCCTTTTTTGATTTTTCAAGCCCATCGCCAAGCCTTTGCCGTAGGGGCATGACCGGGCTTGGGCCCTAGTGCAAACGCGTGCCGAGGCGGGAATGTTCCGGTACTCGGACCCGGTATTCCGACAAGGGCCGGCGAGAGCGCGGGGCTGCCGTCGATCGCTCGGTCAGCATCCGGCGGCTTAATCTACTAAATTGATAGAATTTAGAAAAATCTGTTTTGTGGTTAGCTCCTCCAGGCGCTAGAAAGGCAGCGGATCAAGGGCTGCAACAGCAGCTTCAATCTGCTCCGCATTTGAATGTGGAATATTTTTCTCTTGGCCTTCATGCTTGCAGAAAAGAGATTGCCTGCTACGAAGCGATGCGCGAGTGGGTGCCTTCTGGTTTTTCGCGCCCCCGCGTAGAACTGACAAACGGTTCCAGGATTCCGCTCGTCATGCCGCAAGCCACGCCCAAGCTCAATGCCTTTCCCGTCTTCATGCGGGTCGAGGGCGAAGCCATAGCCATCGTCGGCGGCGCAGAGGAAGCGCTGGCCAAGGCGCGGCTGCTCGCGCAGTCGAGCGCTGTGCTGCGCATCGTCAGCGATGAAACAAGCCCGGAGCTGCTGGCCTTTATCGCCGAGACGGGGGCCGCCCACATCGCCGAGGCCTATGATGCAGCACATCTCAATGGTGCGGTGATGGTGTTTGCCGCCAGCGGCGACGAGGCGCTCGATCGCCGCGTTGCCGGGGATGCGCGCCGGCTGGGCATTCCGGTCAATGCCGTCGACCGGCCGGAGCTATGCGATTTCTTCACGCCGGCACTGGTCAACCGCGCGCCGGTCGCCATTGCCATCGGCACGGAAGGTGCCGGCCCGGTGCTGGCGCAGATGCTGCGCAGCCGCATCGACCGCATGCTGTCGCCCTCGCTCGGTCCGCTCGCAACTCTCGCCGCATCGTTTCGCGACACCGCCGAAAGACTGCTGCCGAAGGGCAACGCCCGCCGCCGCTTCTGGAGCGATTTCTTTGGCGGCGCGCCGGCCCGCGCTGTCGAGGCCGGCGAGCTTTCGCAGGCGCATGATGCGGCCGTCGGCCTGCTGCTTTCGAAAGAACCGGCATCGGGCCATATCGCGCTTGTCGGCGCCGGTCCGGGCGCCGAGGACCTTTTGACGCTGCGCGCCCATCGCCTGCTGATGGAAGCCGACGTGATCGTCCATGACGCGCTGGTGCCGGAGGCGATCGTCGCCATGGGCCGCCGCGATGCCGAGCGCCTGCCGGTCGGCAAGCGCAAGGGCTGCCATTCCAAGAGCCAGGCCGAGATCAATGCGCTGCTGGTCGAGCTTGGCCACGCCGGCAAGCGTGTCGTGCGGCTGAAGTCCGGCGACCCGCTGGTGTTCGGCCGGGCCGGCGAGGAGATGGCGGCACTTCGCGATGCCGGCGTCGCCTACGAAGTGGTTCCGGGCGTCACCGCGGCCTTCGCCGCCGCCGCCGATTTCGAACTGCCGCTGACGCTGCGCGGCGTGTCGTCGTCGATGGTGTTCACCACCGGCCATGACCTCAAGGGAAATTCGCTGCCAGATTGGGCAAAGCTCGCTATTTCCGGCGCGACGGTCGCCGTCTATATGGGCCGCTCGGTCGCTGCAGAGGTCGCCGGCCGGCTGATCGAAGCCGGCCTGTCGCCGGATACGGCCGTCGCCGTGGTCGAGAATGCCAGCCTTGCCAGCCGCCGCCGTTTCCACGGCACGCTCGCCGACCTGCCATCGCTGGAGGCGCGTGCCGACCTCAGCGGCCCGGTGATGACCATCATCGGCGACGCGGTCGCCGGCGCCAATTTCGAACGGTCCGAGCCACTGGCGGCACACAGGCAGGAAAGCGTGGCCCGTGCTGCCGCGCAAGGAGTGAACCAATGAAAGTCCTGACCGCGAACCGCCTCGCCGACGGCATAGCCGTCTGGTACGCCAATGGCGGCTGGGCCGAGACTATCGACCATGCCGACATCGCCCATGACAAGGCGGCCGAGGACCGGCTGGAGGCGATCGGCGCCAAGGCCTCCGCCAACAACGAAGTGGTCGACGTCAACCTGATAGACGTGACCGTGGCCAACGGCACGGTCGAAGCGGTCCGGCTGCGTGAAAAGATCCGTGCCGCCGGCCCGACCACCCGCAACGACCTGGGCAAGCAGGCCCGTCCGCAAGCCGCACGCGCGGCATAGATGACCCAAGCATGATCCCGATCATGCTCGAACGAAGAAAATAACGGGCGGACGCGCCCGGAAAGACCTGAATATGTACCGTTATGATGAGTTCGACCACGATTTCGTCAAGGCCCGCGTCGCCGAGTTCAGCGACCAGGTCGCGCGGCGCCTTGCCGGCGAGATCACCGAGGACCAGTTCCGGCCGCTGCGGCTGATGAACGGCGTCTATCTGCAACTGCATGCCTACATGCTGCGCATCGCGGTGCCCTACGGCACGCTGAACAGCAAGCAGCTGCGCATGCTCGGCCACATCGCCCGCAAATACGACAAGGGTTACGGCCATTTCACGACGCGCCAGAACATCCAGTTCAACTGGCCGGCGCTGTCGGACATCCCGGCGATCCTGGCCGATCTGGCAAGCGTCGAGATGCACGCCATCCAGACCAGCGGCAATTGCATCCGCAACGTCACCGCCGACCACTTCGCCGGCGCCGCCGCTGACGAGGTTGCCGATCCGCGCCCCTATGCCGAAATCCTGCGGCAATGGTCGTCGGTGCATCCGGAATTCTCGTTCCTGCCGCGAAAATTCAAGATCGCGGTGACCGGCGCCGAGCGCGACCGCGCCGCCATCCAGACGCACGACATCGGCCTGCATCTGAAGAAGAACGCTGCCGGCGAGCTCGGTTTCGCCGTCTATGTCGGCGGCGGCCAGGGCCGCACGCCGATGGTCGCCAAGAAGATCCGCGATTTCCTGCCCGAAGCGGATCTGTTGTCCTACTGCACGGCGATCCTGCGCGTTTACAACCTCTACGGCCGTCGCGACAACAAGTTCAAGGCGCGCATCAAGATCCTGGTCCATGAGACCGGCGTCGAGGAGATCACCCGCCAGGTCGAGGCCGAATGGCAGGAGTTGAAGGACGCCGAGCTGAGGCTGCCGGAAGAAGACATCCGCGCCATCGACGCCTATTTCGCGCCGCCTCCGCTTGTCGACCGGCCGGAAGGCGATGAGGCGGTCAAGCTTGCCCGCCTCGACTCCAAGAGCTTTTCCGAATGGCTGGACCAGAATGTGGTCACCCATCGCCATCCCGACTACGCGGGGGTGACCATCTCGCTCAAGGGCATCGGCGAGACGCCGGGCGATGCCTCCGACAGCCAGATGGAAGCGGTCGCCGACATTGCCGAAAAATATTCCTTCGACGAGCTGCGCGTCAGCCACGAGCAGAACCTGATCCTGCCGCATGTGGCGCGGGCCGACCTCAAGGCGGTCTATGACGCGCTTGTCGATATCGGGCTGGCGACGGCCAATTCCAACCTGATCAGCGACATCATCTCCTGCCCCGGCCTCGACTATTGCGCGCTGGCAACGGCGCGCTCGATTCCCGTGGCGCAGGAAATCTCGCGGCGCTTCGCCTCACTGGAGCGCCAGCGCGAGATCGGCGAATTGAAGCTGAAGATTTCCGGCTGCATCAATGCCTGCGGCCATCACCATGTCGGCCATATCGGCATCCTCGGGGTCGAGAAGAAAGGCGCCGAGCTCTACCAGGTGACGCTCGGCGGCTCGGCCGACGAGAACACCTCGGTCGGCGAGATCATCGGCCGCGGCTTCAGTTCGGAAGAGATCACCGATGCCATCGAGCAGATCGTCGAGACCTATCTCGGGCTTCGGCTGGACAGAAACGAAAGATTCATCGACGCCTACCGCCGAGTCGGTCCCGCGCCGTTCAAGGAGGCGCTCTATGCTGGCGAAGCCAAGGCCGCTTGACCGTATTGTCGACGTCGAGGCCGGCATCGCCGCCCAAGCGGCGGGTCTCGACGCGCTCTACGGCCATCTGAAGCCGCTGGAGATCATCGAGCGGTCGACCCGGGAGTTCTTTCACGGCGAAATCGCCGCCGTCTCGTCCTTCGGCGCGGATTCGGCGGTGCTGCTGCACATGATCGCCGAGATCGACCGCACGCTGCCGGTGATCTTTCTCGACACCGGCAAGCATTTCGAGGAGACGCTCGGCTATCGTGACGCGCTGGCCGCCGATTTCGGGCTGAGCGATATCCGGGTGATCAGGCCCGACGATGCGGCGCTGGCAAGGATCGACCCGACCGGCAATCTGAACGAGACCGACACCGACGCCTGCTGCGACGTCCGCAAGGTCGAGCCGCTGGCGCGCGGCGTCGAGCCGTTCCGCGCCTGGTTCACCGGCCGCAAGCGCTTCCAGGCGGCGACCCGGGCAGCGCTGCCAGTGTTCGAGGCGGTCGGCTCGCGCATCCGCATCAATCCGCTGGCGCACTGGACGACATCGGACCAGGCCGGCTACATGCGCGCACATGCGCTGCGTGAAAACCCGCTGGTCGCCTATGGCTATCTGTCGATCGGCTGCTTCCCATGCACGCAGCCGGTGCAGCCGGGCGACGACGCGCGCAGCGGCCGCTGGGCCGGGCACGCCAAGACCGAATGCGGCATCCACTTGTCGGGGCTGGAAAGGTCGCTGACCGACGCCTCGCTTTAGGATATGTTGATATTCAGCCGGCCTGCAAACGGCGGCTTCCTGCGCTTCCGGCGCTCACGTACCCAAAGTACGCTCCGCTCCGGTTCTCGGAAGCCACCCAGTTTGGTCGCTTCGCGCCCGCCGTCGGCTTCGGCTTGGCCTGACCTGAATCTCGACACACCCCGGGGTGTTTTGAATTTGAGAATATTGTGGACTTGGGAATTTTCTTGATGAGCGACTTGATAGCCGAAAACGCAATGCGGCTGTGGACACCGGATGGGTTCCGCGAGGACGAGTGGGTTCATGCCGAAAGCGCCGAGGCGCTGGTCGGCAATGGCCGTTTCATCCTGCCGTTGCAGGCGTTTCTCGGCCTCGATCCGGAGGTGCGGCGGTCGGCGAAGGAGCGCATCGGTGTGCTGCTGCAGCCCGGCGATCAGCTCGAAAAGATCGCAGGCCTGCTCGATCAGCTGTCACTGGTGGCGCTGGCGTTTCCGGCGTTCAATGACGGCCGCTCGTTCTCCAAGGGCGAATTGCTGCGCAGCCGTTATCATTTTGCAGGCGCTATGCGCGCCACCGGGCAGGTGCTGATTGATCAGCTGCCGCATATGCTGCGCGTCGGCTTCGATGAATTCGAGATATCGCACCCGGTGCTGCTGAAGCGGCTCGAGCAAGGCCGCACAGGCGGACTGCCGCTGTTCTATCAGCCGGCGGTGAAGCCGGAGGCCAAAGGCCCGAAATATTCCTGGCGGCGGGTGCGCGCCGGCTGATCCGCTCCAGAGGGCCAGAAGCCTTCTGGTCGGACCACATTCCAGATTCAACCTTTTATTTTGCGCCTCTCCGCCTTAGGATAGACCCATTATTTCGCGATCCGAATAAATGTGGCCACAAGGGAGGAACCGGGTATGGCTGGCAAGAAGATATTGATGCTCGTTGGCGAGTTCAGCGAGGAGTACGAGATTTTCGTCTTTGAACAGGCCATGCATGCGGTGGGCCACACCGTCCATGTCGTTTGCCCCGACAAGAAGGCCGGCGATATCCTGAAGACCTCGCTGCACGACTTCGAGGGCCACCAGACCTATACGGAAAAGCTCGGCCACGACTACATTCTCAACAAGACGTTTTCCGAGGTCAACCCGGCCGAATACGACGCCGTCTACGCGGCGGGCGGGCGCGGGCCGGAATATATCCGCATCGACAAGCGCGTGCAGGCGCTGGTGCGGCATTTCCATGAGACGGGAAAACCGATCTTCACCATCTGCCACGGCGTGCAGATCCTGATCGCGGTCGACGGCGTGGTGCGCGGCCGCGAAGTCGCGGCGCTGCAGTATTGCGAGCCGGAAGTCACGCTGGCCGGCGGCATCTATATCGATGTTGCGCCGACCGGCGCCCATGTCGACGGCAATCTGGTGTCGGCCAAGGGCTGGCCGGGCCTTGCCGCGTTCATGCGCGAATGCCTGAAAGTGCTGGGCACCGAGATCCGCCAGGGCGAGATCCTGATGCGCGACCAGCGCCAGGCGGCTTAAGCTCGGAATGTGGAGCCCGCCGCACCCCTAACGCATGTCGCGCAAAAGTGTTCAGCGGTTTTGCGATAACGGCATGCATAAACAAGAACCTAAAGCGCGTCGCATGAGGCCGGTCGAGCGCGACGCGCTTTAGGTGCGGCGGTACGTCTACACGGCCATCCGCGCTTCGCGGAACGATACCAGCTTGCTGCGGCTCTCGTCCCACAGCGCCAGCTTGACGCAGCGCAGGCTGTCGAGGAGTGTGACGCGGCCGATCTCACGCAGCTCCGGATAGTCCCTCAGCACTTCCGGAAGCCGGTAGCATGGCACCTTGGCCGAGAGGTGGTGCACGTGGTGGACGCCGATATTGCCGGTGATCCAGTTCAGCACCGGCGGCAGGTCGTAATAGGACGAACCGTGCAGGGCAGCGTGCTGGAATTCCCACTCGGAGTCCTTTGTCCACTCCGTCTCTTCGAACTGATGCTGGACATAGAACAGCCAGATGCCGGCCGATCCGGCGAGGATGACGATCGGCAAATGCACGACCAGAAACGCGCCGGGGCCAACGAACCAGATGAGCAGCGCGGCTATGACCGTGATGGCTAGGTTGGTCGACATCGACGACACCCAAGGGGTGAGGCCGCCCCGCATCATGCCCAAGGGCAGTCTCTGCTCGAAAATGAAAATCCAGATCGGGCCAAGGCCGAACATCACCAGCGGATGGCGATAGAGGCGATAGGCGAGCCGGCCCCGCCACGACAGTTGCCGGTATTCGGCGACGGTCAGTGTCTTGATGTCGCCGGTGCCGCGCTCGTCGAGATTGCCGGCGCTGGCGTGATGGGTTGCGTGGGCGCGGCGCCAGCAATCGTAGGGCGTCAGCGTCAGCACGCCAAGGACGCGGCCGATCCAGTCGTCGGCATAGCGATTGGCAAAGAAGGAGCCGTGGCCGCAATCGTGCTGGATCATGAAGATCCGCACCAGAAAGCCGGCGGCTGGAAGGATGAGGACCAGACCCCACCAATGGCCATAGGCATAAGCGGCCGAGGACAATGTCCACAGCGTGGCGAAGGGGATGAGGGTGATGGCGAGTTCGACGGCGCTGCGACGCCTGTCGGGCTTTTTATAGCGCGACAGGATTTTCAACCAGGCGCGCTTGCTGTTTGCCACAGCTTCGGGGGAAATCATGTTCATCATGAAACATAGGCGGAGCAGCGCGCTGCCGCAAGCCGGCGATCACGCAAAGTTACTGCGGGTAAATGTCGCGCGATGGCGAGGAATTGATGGCCGCAGTCGCCGGGCGCACGGCCTGCAATGGTGTTTACCGACGGCGCCCGCCTGCGACCACCTTGGCTTCCACGCCGTCCAGGCGGTCGAGCAATTCCTTCAGACGGTCGGGAATATCGGACTCCGTGCGGAAGGCCGGCAAGGTGCGCAGAAAGCGCTTGGTCGCCTCGGTGCCGAGCTGGCGCCGGATATCGGCGGCGAGCCCATCGCGTTTTTCGCCATTCCTGCGGGGCATCATCCAAAATCCTGTGTCGGCTTCGAAACTCTTCCAAGGGAGGAATGGTTCCCGCATTGTAGTGTCCCGGCAAGCAAAGACGTCGGGTACGGTAAAGTTTGAATTAAAATCGAAAGGTCTGCGCCGTCCGCCATCAATCAGCGACAGCGGCTGCAGTATCGCTTGCCCCTTGATTTTTGGCCGCTAAACCTCGATATCGGGCGCAAATCCACACCATTCGAAAATGACGGGAAACGGCGATGAGCGACCAGGCAAAAGACGAACGCGCGCCCGATGAAGCCGAGAAGACCGAGGCTGCCGCGGAGCCAAGGGAAGGTGGCGTCGACGGCGACTATGAAGCGCTTGTGCGGCTTCTGAAGGAAAACGAAGAGCTGAAGGATCGCGCGCTGCGCGTCGCGGCCGACATGGAGAACTTGCGTCGCCGCACCGCCCGCGACGTCCACGACGCGCGCGCCTATGCGGTTGCCAATTTTGCCCGCGACATGCTTTCGGTGTCAGACAATCTGCGCCGTGCGCTGGATGCCATCCCGGAGGAGGCCAAGGCTTCGGGCGATGCCGGCTTCAAGGCGCTGATCGACGGCGTCGAGATCACCGAGCGCGCCATGCTGTCGGCGCTGGAACGCCACGGCGTGAAGAAGCTCGAGCCCGAGGGCGAGAAATTCGATCCGAATTTCCACCAGGCGATGTTCGAGGTGCCCAATCCCGACGTACCGGCCAACACGGTCGTGCAGGTCGTGCAGCCCGGCTATTCGATCGGCGAGCGTGTTCTGCGGCCCGCCATGGTCGGCGTGGCTAAGGGCGGCCCCAAGCATGTGGCGAGCGAAGCGCCAGTCGAGCCGGGGCCGGTCAACGAGCAGGCTGAGAAAGATGCGTGAATGGGTGAATGGTCAATAGTGAATGGTTAGTAGTGAGTAGCCAATTGCTGCTCCAGCAGTCAGTGCTATGTTCTATTCACTATTCACTATTCACTATTCACTATTCACTATTCACTATTCACGCCGCAAACCGCTGCGCTTCTCCACCATAATAATTGACGTAGCGGGCACCGATCTCCTTGACCGGCATCACCACGAACACGTCGACCGTCGAGAATTCACGGTCGATGACGCAACCGTCGCCAATGCGCGCGCCGACGCGCAGATAGCCCTTGACCAGTGGCGGCATCGCGGCGATCGCCGCCTTGGTATTGACCGCCTCGATCGGCATCAGATCCATGGAACAATAGCGCCCGGCGACGGCACGCACGTCCCAGGATGAATTCGTCCGGCAGTGGTGGGCAAGATAGGTCAGCGCCTCTGCATGTGCCGCCGGCACGGTGCCGTGGAACGACGCGCAGCCGGTCATCACGCCGATGCCGTAATGATTGATATAGGCCCAGATGCCTTGCCACAGCGCCTCGATGGTGCGCTTCGAGCGGTATTCCGGCAGAACGCAGGAGCGGCCGAGCTCGAGGAAGCGCTGGCCGGGATGCCGCGCGATCAGCTTGGTCAGTTCGAATTCACCTTCGGAATAGAAGCCTCCGGCGGCCGCGGCAATCTCCTGCCGCAGCAGGCGGTAGGTGCCGACGATGCGGCGATGCTCGGGGCCGGAAAGCGAAGTATCGAAGACCAGCAGATGGTCGCAGAGGGGATCGAAGCGGTCGGCATCGCGGCGGTCCTGCATCTGGAACAGGTCCTTCCTGGCACCAAGCTCGTCGTAGAACACCCGGTAGCGCACTTCCTGCGCGGCAGCGATCTCGGGCTCGTTGCGGGCGAGCCGCACTTCGAGATTGCCGATGCGGCCGAGCGATGCGCCTTTTATGACGGCATCGGCGTTCCGGCCGACGAGCAAAGGCCCGCTGGCGTTCGGCCGAGCATCACATTCCGGCATGACTGTATGCACGAGTGATTCTCCTTCGAGCCATCCCTCTTGGCACGGGGATACGGTGTAGGTGCAACAGGATTGTGACAGTACCGTGATACGGCTCTGCGGGCAATACTTCGTCGGCTGGGTAATCTATCAACCGTCTATGTTGTGCCTCAGGCGGCCGCTTGCCCTTCGACCGCATGAACCAGGGCATCGGGGTCGAGCGGCTTGGTGACGAAGCCGCTGGCACCGTGAGCGAGCACGGCGTGGCGGGTCTTTTCCTGGCTGTCGGCCGACAGCACCATGATCGGCACCGGCGGCACCGCGGTCTCCTCCTCATGGCGGCGGATGGCGGCGATGGCGTCCAGACCGTCCATGACAGGCATGTGCAAGTCCATCAGCACCACGTCGTAGCGGTGCTTGTGGCCGGTGCTGATGACCGCCTCGACCGCGGCCTTGCCGTTGCCGACCACTTTCACGCGATGCCCGGCCTTCAGCAGCGTGGCGCGGGCCAGCATGGCGTTGATGTCGTTGTCCTCGGCGATCAGCACCGACAGGCCCTGCTGGCGGGCGCCAATGGCGTGCCCCGCCTGCGCGCCGCGCCTTTGCAGTTGCGGCTCGGCGATGACCGGTGCATGGCTGGTCAAAAGCACGCGCAGCAGTGTCTCGCCGCGCACCGGCCTCGCCAGGAAGGTGGCGTAACCGTTGGCACGGAACTCGCCAAGCATGCCGCGGTCGGTCGGCGCGATCAGCGTCACTGCCTCGCAATCGGCAAATCCGCTCTGGCGCAGGCGCCTGAGCAGCCTGCCGTCGCTTTGCTCCATGGCAGCATCGATCAGAAGCACGTCACAGCCCTCGGCGAAAGCGGTGGCCTGGGCGGCGGCGGTGGCCAGATCGACCGTGCCGCCATTGGCGCGAATGGTGCGGGCGAGGGCTTCGGCCTCGACCAGGTTCTTCGATACGATCACCGCATGCCGGCCCGACAGCGCGTCCTGGCGGATCTGCGGCGCCTCGACGGCGGAAATAGCGGGAATCTCGAAGACGAATTCGGACCCCTGGCCAAGCCGGCTCGACACAGAGATAGTGCCGCCCATGGCGATCACCAGGCGTTTGGAAATGGCGAGACCGAGGCCGGCACCGCCATGCGCACGGGTCGAGGTGCCGTCAGCCTGTTCGAAGTCCTCGAATATGCGCTCCATGTCCTCCTCGCGCAGACCGGGGCCGGTGTCGGTGATGGTGAAGCAGATGCGGTCGGTGGTTTCGGTGCGGACGCGGGCGATGCTTGCCAGGACGCCGCCGCTGTCGGTGAACTTGACGGCGTTGCCGATGAGATTGAGCAGCACCTGCCTGACCCTGCCGGGGTCGGCGGTGATCAGCTGCGGCACGTCGGGTTCGACATGGCAGCCGAGGCCGATATCCTTGGCAAAAGCCCGCGCCGCCAAAAGCTCGATGACATTGTCGGCGATCTCGCGCACCGACATCGGCTGCGGTTCGGGATCGAAGCGGCCGGCCTCGATCTTGGAGTAGTCGAGCAGGTCCTCGATCAGCGCCAGCAGCGCGCTGGCCGAGGTCGAGATGGCGCCGACATAGGTCCGCTGCTCGGGCGAAAGGCTGGTGTCGGCGAGAAGCCGGGCCATGCCCATGATGCCGTTCATCGGCGTGCGGATCTCGTGGCTGACGGTGGCGAGGAAGCGCGATTTGGCCTGGCTCGCATATTCGGCCCGCTCGCGGGCGGTGATCAGCGAGGATTCGGCGCGCTTGCGAGCGGTGATGTCGCGGGCGATGGCGCGATGCGAAACGGCGCCGCTGTCCTTGTCGCGCACCGACAGCTCGATCCAAGAGAACCAGCGTGGGCCGTCCGGCGTGCGAATGGCGACGTCGGTGGAACTCAGGCATTCATGGTCGGAAAACGCGGCGTCGGGGACGATGCCGACATCGATGCCTAGTTCGGCCAGGGTCTTGCCGGCAAGGTCGCGCTGGTCGGTTTCGACAAGGTCGGCGAAAACCTTGTTGGCGTAGACAATGTGGCCGTCGCGGTCACGATGGACGACGAGATCGCCGAGTGCATCGATCAGCCCGCGAAAGCGCTCCTCGCTCTCCTGCATCTCCCACATGCGGTCGGCCAGCGTCTCGATTTCGGCGCGGCTGCGGGCGGTCGTGGCATCGAGCAGGGCCACCGCGCGGCGCTCGGTGCGCCTGTTGCGCAGATGCATGGCGAGCCCGGCGATGGCTGTCGCCAAAAGGCCGATGGTGATGAAGATCGGCGCCCCGGTCAGATGCGAAAAGCCTGCCAGCACGACGATGGCGACGAGCGTCAGGAAGGGCAGGCCTTCGCGGTTGGAGGCCGGCAGTTCCGGCGCCAGCGGTGGCGCGGCGACAAGCTGCCGTCCTGGCGCCGCGGGGGCCGTCCCGTCGGCCCGTTCGGCTGGTTCCGCCTCTCTGATGCCGGGTTCCGCAATCATACGGAACTCCTGCCAGACAGAGCTTATCGAAGGTTGTGGTTGATCGCTCGAATTTTAGCGGTCGCGCTCTTTTTTATCCCTTGGGGGCTCATATATCCACCACCACGCGGCCGCGGATCTTGCCCTCGACGATCTCATGCGCGGCGCCGATGATGCCGTCGAAGCCGATGCTCATCGACAGGCTGGCAAGCTTTGCGTGGTCGAGATCGGCGCCGATGCGGCGCCAGGCCTCGAGGCGGACCGCCTTCGGCGCCATCACCGAATCGATGCCGAGCAGCGAGACGCCGCGCAGGATGAAGGGGGCGACGCTTGCCGGCAGGTCCATGCCGCCGGCGAGGCCGCAAGCGGCGACGGCGCCGCCATAGGAGGTCATCGACAGAACGTTGGCCAGCGTGTGACTGCCGACCGCATCGACGCCGCCGGCCCAGCGTTCCTTGGCGAGCGGTTTTGCCGGCTGGGTGAGCTCGTCGCGTGAAATCACTTCCGCGGCGCCGAGGTCGATCAGATAGGGGCTTTCGGCAGCGCGGCCGGTCGAGGCGATGACGTGATAGCCGAGGCTGGACAGGATCGAGACCGCGACCGAGCCGACGCCACCGGCAGCGCCGGTCACGACCACCGGGCCGCGCTCGGGCACGATGCCGTGCCGCTCCAGCGCGATGACGCAAAGCATGGCGGTGTAGCCGGCGGTGCCGACCGCCATCGCATCATGCGGGCTCATGCCGTCCGGCAACGGCACCAGCCAGTCGCCCTTGACGCGGGCGCGCCCTGCAAAGGCGCCGAAATGCGTCTCGCCGACGCCCCAGCCGTTCAATATGACCTTTTCGCCCTTGCGCCAGTCAGGATTGGAAGACGAGATGACGGTGCCGGCGAAATCGATGCCCGGCACCAGCGGCCAGCGGCGGATTACCGGCGCCTTGCCGGTAATTGCAAGACCGTCCTTGTAGTTCACCGTCGTCGCCTCGACCGCGACGGTGACGTCGCCCTCCATCAGGTCTGCCTCGGTAAGCTCGGTCACCGCGACTGACTGGTTTTTCTCGGCGTCACGCGAAACGAGGATGGCTTTGAAGGTTTCCGGCATTTTTTCTCCTCGGGCTTGCAGATCAGAATGTGCGGCGCCAGGCGAGTGAGGTCAATCGCTCGACGCTCCGCGCCGCCAGCTAATGAGTTCGTCGAAGACGACCAGTACCGCACCAACCGAAATGAAGGCGTCGGCGAGGTTGAAGACGGCGAAGGACCAGACCGGCGTATGGAACAGGACATAGTCGATTACATGACCGTAGATTGCGCGATCGATCAGGTTGCCGAGCGCGCCGCCGACGATCAGCGCGAAGCCGATGCGGGCAAGCAGGTGGCCCGGCGGCGTGCGGGCCGCAAGGTAGAGCACGAAAGCGACCACCACAACCGCGACGACCACCAGGCCGGTGTCGCCGAAGGACGAAAACAGCGAAAACGCGATGCCGGTGTTGTAGGTGCGGTACAGCGCCAGGAAAGGCAGGAGATCGAGCTTTTCCTGAAAGGCAAGGCCGGTCTCGACCAGATATTTCAGCCACTGGTCGAGCGCTATCGCGGCGACAACCAGAAAAGCGTAGGGGCTCCAGGACTTCATAGTTTGCAGTTTCACGGTTTGGGACGTCACGATCGGGCATCCTCCGGGCCGAGCTTCAGCGCGCCGCGCCGGATCTCGAACAGCATGACGCCGGTGGCCACCGCAAGGTTGAGCGAATCGGCGCGGCCGGCCTGCGGTATCCGCAGCAGTTTGTCGCAGTTTGCGGCAAGCTCGTCAGGCAGGCCTTGCTGCTCGTTACCCATCATCAAAAGCACCGGGCCTTTTGAAAAATCGACCGAGCGGTAGTCGACCGCACCCTTCAGATGGGTGCCGGCGACGAGGCCGGGAAAGCTCTTTCGCCAGGCGAGAAAAGCTTCGGGCGACGCCTTGGCGACCGGCACGGCGAAAATCGAGCCCATGGTGGCGCGCACCGTTTCGACCGAAAAGGGATCGGTGGTCTCGCCGACCAAGATGACGCCCCTGGCCCCGACAGCGTCGACCGTGCGGATGACGGTGCCGAGATTGCCGGGGTCGCGGACGCGGTCGAGCGCCACCCAGACGTCGCCGTCACGGACGCGGATGTCCTTCAACGGCAGGAATTTCTGCGAGAACACGCCGACGACCATTTGCGGATTGTCGCGGCGGGTGATGGCGACCAGCACTTTTTCCGAAACTTCAAGGACGGTGCCGCCGGCGGCGACCGTGCGCGCCGCGATCTTTTCAACCGCCGTATTGCCACGTCCGGCCTTGGCGAAGACCAATGTCCTGATCGACCAGCCGAGATCGAGCGCGTCGATGACCAACTTCAGGCCTTCGGCCATGAAGGCATTCTGCTGGTCACGGAATTTCTTCAGCGCGAGCGCCTTGATGGCCTTGACCAGCGGGTTGGCGAGGCTGGTGACTTCCTTCACCTGCCCTGGCGCGCCCGCGTGCCGTTCGTACGCACTCATTCAGGCCACCCAGCGTGAGAACAGCGAGGTCGAAAGCGCCCGACCGGCAGATTTCTCGCGGATGATCAATTCACCCGACTCGACCGTGCCGCCCATGCCGGCGAAGGTGTCGCGCATCAGGGCATGGATGGCGAAAAAAGAGGCGCGGATCGAATAGGCGGTCAGTACCACGGCGAGCGGCTTCGGCGTCAGGATCGCGCGGCAGATATCGGTCAGCGCCGGCAGGTCCTCGAACAGCTGCCAGACCTCGCCTTTCGGTCCGCGGCCATAGGCGGGCGGGTCGAACAGGATGATGTCGTAACGGCTGCCGCGGCGCTCCTCGCGTTCGGCGAATTTCACGGCATCGTCGACGATCCAGCGGATCGGCTTTTGCGACAAGCCCGCCATTTCCTGGTTTTCGCGCGCCCACCCGATCGCCTTCTTGGAAGCATCGACGTGGGTGACCTCGGCGCCGGCACGCGCCGCCACCAAGGAGGCAAGGCCGGTGTAACCGAACAGGTTCAACACCTTCACCGGCCGTTTTGCCGCCGCGATCAGTCCGGCCATGTGGTCCCAGTGCGAGGCCTGCTCGGGAAAGACGCCGACATGGCGAAACGAAGTGAAGCGGCCGAGATAATCTATGCCGTCATGCTTCATCGGCCAGGTCTCGCCGAGCGGCGTCTTGGGGAAGCGCCAGCGGCCGATGCCTTCCTCGTCGGTATCGCCGGTGAAAATGGCGTCGGCGCGCTCCCAGTCCCTGGCCGGCAAAGCCTTTTGCCAGATCGCCTGGCCCTCCGGCCGAACGATGCGGTAGGGGCCGTATTGCTCGAGTTTCTCTCCGGCGCCGCTGTCGAGCAGCGCGTAGTCCTGATTGGCGCCGACCTCGAGGATCAGCGGCAGATGTTCGGCAGGCAGCGCGCCATCGCGGCGGGATAGAGGGCGCGGCGCGGCTTTCGGCTCGGACCGGTCCTGCAGTTTAGGCTCCGAACCGGCGGTCAGGCCGGCGTCGCGCCGCCGCGGCTGCTCCGCCCCGCCCTTCGCGGGCGGGCGGCTGTCGCGGCGTTTGTCGCGAAAAGGTTTCAAGAAGGCGCATCTCCGGAAGGCGGCTCGCCGCTTCTGCCACAGCACATTGACCGGCGCAACAAAAGGGCTGCCGACGTGTGCAACCGGATCAGCCGCGCCTGATCGACAGCAGGCCGACTGCGAGCGCTATGAAACCAACGGCCTTGAAGCCGGTGACGACCATATGGCCGGTTTCCCAGCTGCTCCGGATACTTTCGAAATTGTCCGGGATCGGTCCAGGCACCCAGGTGGCCAGGACATCGTTTGCCGGTTTGACCAGGGTAAACCACGCCACGAGGGCCATCAGATAAAGCACGGTGGCGGCCAAAATCCACCAGAATGCCGGGCGGTCGCTGCGCAGCATCCAGGCGAGAAGCCCCGGGCAGGCGATCGCGGCCACGTCCAGCGGTGCGCCGACAATCGCGAAGAATTGGAACTGAGCGTTGAAGACAGTGGTTTCACGCCAGAGCGAAGGCGGCCATCTGGTCAGCCGCGGCACCGATTCCAGCACATGGGCGAAGGATGGTCCGAGGCTGAGCGCAGCGACGATGGCGGTCAAAACCGACCAGAACAACAGGAACCCGCGTATATCCATAATGGCCAGACAACGGCGTCAGGGCGCAGACGTTCCCGTCCGCCACCATGTCGCTTGCCGCCGAAAGTGCTGGGGCTCTATCGTGATTGAAACTAGGTCATGATTCATGTCCCGTGCTGAACGCCTGCTCGACCTGATCCAGATCCTGCGCCGGCATCGCCGGCCGGTCAGCGGCCGCAGCCTTGCGGGCGAAATGGGTGTGTCGATCCGCACGCTCTATCGCGATATCGCCACGCTGCAGGGGCAGGGCGCGCCGATCGAGGGCGAGGCGGGGTTGGGTTACGTGCTCAGGCCCGGTTTCATGCTGCCGCCCTTGATGTTCACCGATGAGGAGATCGAGGCGATCGTGCTCGGTTCGCGCTGGGTGGCCAAGCAGCCGGACTGGCGGCTTGCGAACGCCGCCACCGACGCGCTGGCCAAGATCGCCGCGGTGCTGCCGGACGATTTGCGCGAAGAGCTCGATGCCTCGACGCTGTTGGTCGGGTCGCGCACCGAGCTCGCCGAAGGCATCGATCTCGGCGTGGTGCGGCAGGCCATCCGCGAGGAGCGCAAGCTGAGCTTTGTCTATCGCGACGCCGGCGGCGCTGCCTCCGAGCGCACCGTCTGGCCGTTTGCACTCGGCTTCTTCGACAAGGTGCGCGTCGTCGCGGCCTGGTGCGAGATGCGCCAGGATTTCAGGCACTTTCGCGCCGACCGGATATCCGGTCTCAATGCCACCGAGATGCGCTATCCGCGCCGCCGTCAGGTGCTGCTCAAAGAATGGCGGGCGACGCTCGACACGCCAAGCTAAGGCTGCTGCTCAGTTGAGACTGCTGCCAGAATCTGGCAGTGGCGTACGGTATGCTCCTCCAGTCGAAACCATCTGGAGAGCAATTCATGACACCGCCCAATTTCGTCATCCTCTTTGTCGACAAGCCTGAGCAAAGCGGCGCCTTCTACAGCGCGCTGCTTGGGCGGCAGCCGGTCGAGACCTCGCCGACCTTCGTGCTGTTCGTGCTCGACAACGGCTTCAAGCTCGGCCTCTGGTCGCGTCACACCGTGGAACCGGCCGCCGCGGCAGCAGGCGGTGGCGCCGAGATCGTCTTTGCGCTGGACACGCCGGGTGCCGTCGACGCCACCCATGCCGAGTGGGCCGGCCGCGGGCTGAAAATTCTGCAGACGCCGACCGACATGGATTTCGGCCGCACCTTCGTCGCGCTTGATCCCGACAGCCACCGGCTGCGGGTTTATTGGCAAAGGCAGTAGGGCAGTAGGGCAGTAGGCGAGAGCAAAGTAGCACTAGGCGCGGCGCCGCACGATTAGCACGGTTTCCTACTGCCCTACTGCCCTACTGCCCTACTGCCCTACTGCCCTACACTTGCCCGATACACGGCAATGCCGGCGGCGAGGTCCTCGAGGGCCGCGCCGACCGACTTGAACAGCGTGATGTCATCGTCGTTCTGCCGGCCTTTTTTCTGGCCGCGCGCCAGTTCATAGAGATCGGCGACGATGGCTTCCGGCTTCAGAACGCCGGAGGCCAGCGGCTGGACGATATCGCCTGCCTCCTTGGTGGCGCCTGCGCGGGTGTCGACATAGACCCGGGCGCGTGCAATCGCGTCGTCGTCGCTTTCGCGCATCGCCGGCGTGAAGCCGCCAACCAGATCGACATGGGCGCCGGGATTCAAGAGTGCGCCCTTGATCAGTGGCATGGTGGTGATGGTCGCCGACGACACGATATCGGCCTTTCCGAGTTCGGCGTCGAGATCGCCTGCTGCTTCGGCCGCAAAACCCTCGGCACGCAATCTTGCCGCGACCTTTTCGGCGTTGGCCGGCGTGCGGTTCCAGATGCGGATGTTCTTGATCGGACGTACCGCCGAATGCGCCTTTGCAAGGAACGGCGACAGCGCGCCGGCGCCCACTATCAGCAGCCGCGATGCGTCCGCGCGGGCCAGATAGGAGGCGGCCAGCGCCGACGCACAGGCCGTGCGCCACTGTGTCAGCCGCTGGCCATCGATCAAGGCCTGAGGCTCGCCGGTGGCGCCGTCGAGCAACAGGTAAAGCCCCATCACCGCGGGCTTGCCGACGGCATTGTTGTCGGGCGACACGGTGACGATCTTGACGCCGATATGGCCATCGGCCGAGGTGCCGGCTGCGTTGAAGTCGGTCCAGGCCGGCATCAAAAGCAGCGTCGAGGCGGCGCCATCGGGCCGCTCAACCGTGTGATGGTGCCTGACCGGCTGCACGGCGCCATCGCGAAAAGCGGCGCGCAACGTCTCGACCAGCCCGGAAAAGGTCAGCGCGCGGTCGACCTCGGCGGCGGAAATGGTCAGCATGAAAGGCTCCGTGGAGAACTAGGCCGGTTGTGCTTCAGGCCCGAGCCGCGGCTCAGTTCGTCGGCTTCGGCAAGGCTGGGCCCTGCGACGCGGTGGGCGCGCGGCTGACCGCCTGGCGCAGGTTCTCTGCCTCGGCGCCGCGCTGGCGCGCCAGCTTGCGGTAGCGGCCCTGCTTGGTCCAGGTCGCCAGGCTGCCGACGATCATGCCGATGGCCAGCGCCAGGAATAGGAAAATGAAGAGCGGCATGGTCAGCGTCAGCGCCGGATTGCCGGGGTTGAACGGATCGAGCGTGAAGGCGACCGGTTCGCGGTTGGCGACGGCCAACGCAATCAGGATGACGGCCAGCGGCACGAAAACCACGATGAGGAGAAAGCGATTGAACATGTTTTTCCGTTCGGAAGAAAAGGCGGGAGCGGTGGCGGGCGCCGCGCCTATTTGCCTCCGTTCAGCCTTTCACGCAATTCCTTGCCGGTCTTGAAGAACGGTACCCATTTCTCCTCGACCTCTACGGATTCGCCGGTGCGCGGGTTGCGGCCGGTACGGGCAGGGCGGTTTTTCACCGAAAACGCGCCGAAGCCGCGCAACTCGACCCGGTTGCCCTCGGCAAGCGCGTCGGTGATTTCATCGAAGATGGCGCTGACAATGTTTTCGACGTCGCGCAGGAAAAGATGCGGATTACGCGTGGCGATGATCTGCACAAGTTCGGATTTGATCATGAAAAGGCTCCCCGTAAAAGCAGTGCCGCCGAAATTATCAGAATGATTTTATTTGGTTTTTCACTCGTCCCAAGCGGTTCCTCAAGGGTGCCAGACGGAAACGAGACCGTCAAGAAACAAGCGGTCCGCTCCAATTTCGTGAAGGACGTCGCCGCCATGGCCGGGCAGGCCAAGCGCAGCACCGACGGTCTGCGCCATCGCCTTGGAGAACAGGAAACCACCACGTTTTTCCGTGTCCTTCCATTCCACCACCTTGAGCTTGGCATCGACACCCTTGCCTGCAAGCCAGTCGATTGCTTCGGCCTCGCCGCCGACCGCGTCGATCAATCTGTTGGTGACCGCCTGCCGGCCGGTGAAGATCGACCCGTCTGCGAGCGCCAGCGCCTCCGGCTTGGTCATGTTGCGGCGCTCGGCGACGATGCCGACGAACCAGTCGTAGCTGTCGAGGATGAGCTTGCGGACCATGGCGCGCTCATCGTCATTGGTCGGCTTGAAGGGAGAAGGCGAGGCCTTCAAGGGCGAGGATTTCACCTCCTCCAGCTTGACGCCGAGCTTGTCCATGAGGCCGCTGACGTCCGGGTACTGGATCAGCACGCCGATCGAGCCGACGATCGAGGATTTGCGTGCGACAATATGGTCGGCCGCGGTGGCGATCATATAGCCCGCCGAAGCCGCGAGCGTGCCGACCTCGGCCACCACCGGCTTGTCGGCGGCGAGCTTGCGCACTGCCTCATAGATCGACTCGCCACCGACGGTGGTGCCGCCGGGTGAATCGATCGACAGGATCACAGCCTTGACGCGCGGCGACTGACGGATTGCCTCCAGCCGCTTGATCAGTTCTTCGTCTTCGGTGATGGTACCTTCGATCTTGACCTTGGCGATGTGGTCGACAGCCGCGCCGGTGAAGTCGTCACCATAGATCCATGCCGAGAAGGCGATCAGTCCGGCTGCTGCGACGATAATCGCCGCAACACGCCAGAATGTCAGCTTGCGGCGCAAGCGGCGGCGGTCGATCAGGTCGTCGGCTCTCAATGCCATGGTCAGCCTCGTAGTCGGTGGGAGCAGATGCTTTTAAAGCAACCATTCGCGCCCGGCTACCGTTTCCTGACGGCCTTGCGCCAAAGGCCGTCTTAGGCATTCGCGGCAAGCCTCAACCTGTCACGTTCTACAGGCTCTAACACTGTGCGCCCATATCTGGTATGAGGTACAGGCTGCGCTGGGGCCATTTTCATTGTACAGGGGCGGCTGTCACATTTTTGCGGTTTTCCTCGGCTTGTGCTTGCTTGAGGGCGCCGGCACCCCACCTATAGGGCGGCCTGGCGGGCAGGGGTTTAGAAGAAGCAGTCATGTTAGCGGGACCAATCGAACCGACCAACACCGAGACGGAGTTGGCTCCCAAGGCCGCAGGCCGGGCGCGGGTCGACGCGTTTGACGTTGCGCAGCGTCATTCGCGCCGGGTCCGTATCCTCAAGCTGGCCGTGCCGCTGGTCGCTGCCGTGATTGCGGTCGCGTTTCCGGTCTATTCCTATCTCATGGCTCCCGCTGCAATCGAGGTGCAGGCCGACGGCGGCGCCTTTGCCGATGGCAAGCTGGTGATGGCCAATCCCAAGCTCAACGGCTTCACCAAGCAGGACCTGCCCTATTCGATGACGGCCCTGCGCGCCATACAGGACGTCAGCAAACAGGGCATCATCGATCTGGAAGGCATCAAGGCCAAGCTGCCGATTGCGGCCGACAACACGGCCGCCATCAACGCCACGCACGGCACCTACGATCGCGACGGCAACACGCTCAGCCTGACCAGCGATGTGACCGTGTCGACGACGGATGGTGTGGTGGCAAAATTCAAATCAGTCTATCTCGACATGGGCGAAGGCACTATGAAGACAAGCGAGCCCGTCGATGTCAGCCGCGGCGGGTCGCGGATCAGGGCGGATTCGATGTCGGTCCAGGACAATGGCAAGGTCCTGGTTTTCGAGAACAAGGTGCGCGTCGACATCGATCCCGCCAGTTTGAAGGCGGCAGAGGCAAAGAGCGGAGAGACCAATGCGGTTCAGTAGTTCGGCACGGCGCCTCGCCGCGATTTCGGCGTTGCTAACCTTGGGGCTGACCTTGGGGACGGCGCCGTCGCTGGCGCAGTCCAAGGCCACCAGCCAAATGTCCGGCCTCAGGCTGTCGGGCGACAAGCCGATCCAGATCGAAAGCGACAAGCTCGAGGTGCGCCAAGCGGAAAGCGTTGCCGTCTTCACCGGCAACGTCAACGTCGTCCAGGGTCCAACTGTGCTCAAGGCCGGCAAAATGACGGTCTATTACGTCAGGGATGCAGGCGCCGCCAAAAGCGCCCAGCCGGCGGGTGCCGCGGCAATGACCGGATCCGCCAACATCGACCATCTCGAGGTCGACGATAAGGTCTACATCAAATCGGACAATCAGGTTGCCACCGGCGACCGCGGCACTTTCGACATGAAGACCGAAGTGCTGGTGCTTTCGGGCAGCAAGGTCGTGCTCTCGCAAGGCGACAACGTGCTTGTCGGCTGCAAGCTCACTGTGCAGATGAAGAGCGGCCTTGCCCAGGTCGACGCCTGCGGCGGCCGCGTCATGATGTCGATCACGCCGCCGGCGAAGTCTGGAGCAGCGAAACCCTGATGACCGGCATATCGTCGCTGCTGGCGCGTCTTCCAGGGCGCGCCGCCAGCCAACTTGCGGCACCGGCCAGGGTCACCGTCGAAGCGGCAAAGTTCAAGGGAACCTTGATCGCCAAGGGGCTGACCAAAAGCTACAAGGGCCGCAAAGTCGTCAGCGGCGTGACGCTGGGCGTGCGCGCCGGCGAGGCGGTTGGGCTGCTCGGCCCCAACGGCGCCGGCAAGACGACCTGTTTCTACATGGTAACCGGCCTGGTGCCGGTCGATGAAGGCACGATCGAAATCGACGGTTTCGACGTCACGTCGATGCCGATGTATCGCCGCGCCCGTCTCGGCATCGGCTATCTGCCGCAGGAAGCCTCGATTTTTCGCGGCCTGAATGTCGAGCAAAACATCCGGGCCGTGCTCGAAGTGGTCGAAAAGAGCCGCAAGGAGCGTGAGCGCCTGCTCGACGAATTGCTCGAGGAATTTCACATCAGCCATCTGCGCAAGGCTCCGTCGCTGTCGCTCTCCGGCGGTGAGCGGCGACGCCTCGAAATTGCCCGCGCCTTGGCAACCCGCCCCGCCTACATGTTGCTCGACGAACCTTTCGCCGGCATCGATCCGATCGCCGTCGCCGACATCCAGCAGCTCGTGCGCCACTTGACGGCACGTGGCATCGGCGTTCTGATCACCGACCACAATGTCCGCGAGACACTTGGCCTGATCGACCGCGCCTACATCATCCATGCCGGCCAGGTGCTGACCCATGGTCGAGCCGACGAAGTGGTCGCAAATGCCGATGTGCGGCGGCTTTATCTCGGCGAGGGATTTACGCTCTAAGTGCGAAATTCCGGCTCGAGCGGGATTTCCGGCGTGGTCCAGCAGCTTTTTCTTCAATTTTCTGCCTGAAAACGCTCCGACAGGCGAGTTTTACCGCTCCTCGCCTTGACAAGCAAAAGCCGGGCCAGTTTCTATGCTGGCCTGGAAAATTCCTTCCAGCAGTGCGGGTGCGTAGACGGAGCGTTTGAAACCGAACCATGGCGTTGGCGGCAAAACTACAGCTACGACAGTCGCAGTCGCTGGTGATGACGCCGCAGCTGATGCAGTCGATCCGCCTGCTGCAGTTCACCCATCTCGAGCTGGAACGCTTCATCGACGACGAGATCGAACGCAATCCCCTGCTGGAACGCGCCGAACCGCAGGAGGACGCCGCCAGCGACCAGGCGCAGAAGGGCGACGCCGCATCGGAACCGGCTGCCGACGGCGACTGGTTCGAGGCGGAAACGGCGTGGAGCGCCGAGGCGATCTCGGAAAAGCTCGATACGTCGCTGGAAAACCTGTTTCCTGACGATCCTGGTACGAGCGAGCGGCTCGGGCCCGACCTGACGGCACAATGGAAATCGGCGTCCGGCAACGGTTCCACCTCTTCCTCCGACGGCTTCGACGTCGCGGATATGGCGGCGGCGGCCATCACGCTGCGCGACCATGTCGGCGAGCAGGTGGCGCTCGCCTTTGCTGATCCGGCGGCGTGCCTGATCGCCGGCGAGCTTGCCGACGGCCTCGACGAGGCCGGCTACATGCGTGCCGACATGGCCGAGATCGCCGCCCGCCTCGGCACGGACGCCACGGCGATGGCACCGGTCCTGGCGGTCTGCCAGACATTTGAGCCAGCCGGCATATTCGCCCGCGACCTCGCCGAATGCCTGTTGCTGCAGCTGGCCGTGCGCGACCGGCTCGATCCGGCGATGAAGGTGCTGATCGCCAATCTCGAACTCCTGGCACGGCGCGATTTCCAGACGCTGAAGCGGATTTGCGGCGTCGACGAGGAGGATCTGCTCGACATGCTGGCCGAGATCCGGGCGCTCGACCCGCGGCCTGGAATGGCGTTTTCGCGCGGTGCCAGCGATGCGATCGTGGCCGACGTCGAGGTGCGTGCAGCCAATGACGGCAGCTGGACGGTCGAGCTCAATGCCGAGACGCTGCCGCGCGTGCTGGTCGATCACATCTATTTCGCCCAGGTCACGCCACATGCGAAAAACCAGGCGGAAAAGGATTTCCTTGCCGAATGCCTGCAGAACGCCAACTGGCTCACGCGCAGCCTCGACCAGCGGGCGAAGACCATTCTCAAGGTGGCCTCTGAGATCGTGCGCCAGCAGGACGCTTTTCTCGTCCACGGCGTGCGGCACCTGAAGCCGCTCAACCTGCGCACGGTGGCGGACGCCATCGGCATGCACGAATCAACGGTCAGCCGGGTCACGGCAAACAAATACATGCTGACGCCGCGCGGTGTGTTCGAGCTGCGCTATTTCTTCACCGCCTCGATCGCTTCGTCAGGTGGCGGCGATGCGCATTCGTCGGAAGCGGTGCGCGACCGCATAAAGCAGCTGATCGACGAGGAGAAAGCCATCGATGTGCTTTCCGACGATGCCATCGTGGACATGCTGCGGGAAAGCGGCGTCGACATCGCCAGGCGCACGGTGGCCAAATACCGGGAAGGCATGAACATACCCTCTTCGGTGCAGCGGCGGCGCGAAAAACGCGCTTTGGCCAGCGCCGGCCGTTGATCTCCGGCGGAATTTCCACAGCTTTCGCCCTTCATTGACAAGCGGCGACGAAGTGGCTAGAAGCCCGCCCGCATGAGACGGGCTGGCGAGTGGATTTGAGTTCGCCGATGCCCGCACGAGAGATGGTCCGTCACGACGTAGGCCACGGGACGGCCAAGAAGGCGGCTTGTGATCAACCGGAAAGTTCGGATCTAAAATCGGCGCAAGTGACGCCGCAAAAGCTTGTGCGCGCGGACCACGAGTATAAACTCGGGACAGTTTGAAGCCTGAGCAAGGAAGGTCAGTTTTCAGATGACACTGCGCATATCGGGAAAACACATGGATATCGGCGATGCGTTCCGTACGCGCATCAACGACCGTGTCGGGGAAGTGATCGGGAAATATTTCGATCGGGGCTTTTCAGGGCAAATCGTAGTCGTCAAATCGGGGTCGCGCTACACGGCCGATTGCATGATCCGGCTGGACTCCGGTGCTTCGCTGCAGGCGACCGGCGATGCCCAGGATCCAACGCTTGCCTTCGATACTGCGGCAGACCGTCTGGAAACGCGCCTCAGGCGCTACAAGCGCCGGCTGAAGTCGCACAATTCAGGCAATAGCAACGGCGAGCTCACCGACGTCGCCTATACGGTGATGGCGCCGCTTGCCGACGACGAGGAGGACATACCGGAGAATTTCGCGCCGGCCATCGTCGCCGAATCGACCATGACGCTGCGGACCATGTCGGTGGCGTCAGCGGTGATCGAACTCGACACCAAGGACAGCCCGGTCCTGGTCTTCCGCAATGCCGGAAATGACCATCTCAACATCGTCTATCGCCGGCCGGACGGGAATATCGGCTGGATCGACCCGTCCACGGCCAAGGTCGCGCAGGGGTAAAGACCAGCCGCACGCGAGCGTGGGGACTGGCGACGGCAGGCGAACAAGGGATTTCAAGCATGGATCTGAGCGATCTCGTCAGCGTTCCGGCAATCATGCCGGCGTTGAAGGCGAACTCCAAAAAGCAGCTGCTGCAATTGCTGTCCGAAAGGGCGGCGGCAATTTCCGGCATTCCGGAGCGAGAGGTGTTCGACACCATCCTGCAACGCGAGCGGCTCGGCTCCACCGGCGTCGGCAACGGCATCGCCATTCCGCACGGCAAGCTGGCTGGGGTGAAGCGGATCGCCGGCGTTTTTGCCCGGCTGGAGACACCGGTGGACTTCGAGGCCCTCGATGATCAGCCGGTCGACCTGGTGTTTCTGCTTTTGGCTCCCGAAGGTGCCGGCGCCGACCACCTCAAGGCGCTGTCGCGCATCGCGCGGGTGCTGCGCGACGCCGACACGGTTGCCAAGATCAGGGGCACGCGCGACGCCGTGGCCATCCATGCGCTGCTGTCGGACACGCAGGCCTCGCACGCCGCTTGAGGTTTTGATTAAATCCTTTGAAGGGCCGCCGTGAGCGGCCCTGTCCGTTTCCAGCCAGATCGCTGCGCCGTATTTGTCAGTCGATGGCGCCAATGTTGGTGGATAGCGACGTTAGTGGATAGCGACCGGGGTCAGATCGTTTTCCAGCGCGCCAGCCAGTGCCCGGTCGCGAGCGTCCGAAAGCAGGATCGGCTGGCCATTAGCGGCAAACAGGGCCCACAGTTCCAGACCCGGCGCGATTTCGCCGAGGCCCGGGAAACGGCCGCGCAGATCGTCGCTCGACACTTTCCTGAGATAGGCGACCGAACCTTCGCCGAGATGGGCGAATTCGCCGCTGGTCATGATGATATTCTCGTTAGTTCTGGTCATTTCAAGCCTCCTTGCCGCGAGACGCCGCTCAAGGCCATCCCGCATGAGAGCTATCGGCAAAAATCAGTCTTTCACCGATATGTTTATTTTTCGTACCAGCCGTTCGGATTCCGGCCGATCGAGATCGATCGACAGAAGGCCGTTCTTCAATTCCGCCGTAATCACCCGCATGCCGTCGGCCAGCACGAAACAGCGCTGGAACTGGCGCGCGGCGATGCCGCGGTGGAGAAATTCGCGCTCGGTGTCGTCGTTCTGACGGCCGCGCACGACCAACTGGTTCTCCTCCGTTGTGACATCGAGATCGCTTTCCGCGAAACCGGCGACGGCGAGCGTGATACGCAGCCTTTCGGTTTTGCCGTCGGCACCGCTGAGGCGCTCGATGTTGTAGGGAGGATAGCTGTCACCGGACTTTGCCAAGCGCTCCAGCGTCTTTTCCATGGAATCGAAACCGAGGAGAAGCGGGCTGGAAAAAGGCGTCATTCGGCTCATGTTACAGTGTCCTCTCAAGAGCGACATAAAGTGGAAAAACCCGGATGGCATTTTTCCCGATGGTCTTGATATGGTCCGCCGCCCGGCAGACTTCAAGCCGTCACACGTCCCGCCCAAAAAGACTTGCCAAAACAAGGAATTGAAATGCCCCAATCCCGCAGGATCATCATCGACACTGACCCCGGCCAGGACGATGCCGTCGCCATATTGCTGGCGCTCGGCAGCGCCGAGCTGGAGATCGTCGGCATCACCGCGGTGGCCGGCAACGTGCCGTTGAAACTTACCGAAAAAAACGCCCGCAAGATCTGCGAGCTGGCCGGCCGGCCGGACGTCAAGGTCTATGCAGGCGCCATCCGGCCGCTGGCGCGCGAACTGGTCACCGCCGAGGAAGTGCATGGCAAGACCGGCCTCAACGGGCCGCAACTGCCCGAACCAAAGATGAAACTGCAGGAAGAGTATGCGGTCGATTTCATAGTCGAGACACTGATGAGGGAGGAGAGCGGCACGATCACGCTTTGCGCGCTCGGGCCGCTCACCAACATTGCGTTGGCGCTGATCCGCGAGCCGAAAATCGCGCCGCGCATCAAGGAAATCGTGCTGATGGGCGGCGGCTTCTTCGAGGGCGGCAACGTCACGCCGACCGCCGAGTTCAACATCTATGTCGATCCGCATGCCGCCGATGTCGTGTTCAAATCCGGCATTCCGATCGTGATGATGCCGCTGGACGTCACCCACAAGGCGCTGACCACCGCCAAGCGTACGAAGGCCTTCCGTAAGCTCGGCACCAGGGTCGGCACGGCCACCGCGGACATGCTGGAATTCTTCGAACGTTTCGACGAGGAGAAATACGGTACCGACGGCGGCCCGCTGCACGATCCTTGCGTCATCGCGTATCTGCTGAAGCCGAAGCTGTTCAAGGGTCGCAACTGCAATGTCAGCGTGGAAACCGCCTCGGAGCTCACCATGGGCATGACGGTGATCGACTGGTGGGGGGTGACCAAGCGGCCGAAGAACGCCATGGTGATGCGCGACATCGATCATGATGCGTTTTTCGCGCTGTTGCTGGAAAGGCTGGGGCGGCTTTAGCGCCGTCTTTCATTCCCGAAGCAGACGATACGTTTCGGTGTCGTTCATGCGACGCTGTCGCTCGATCAAAACTTGCGAGCCGATGGCGCGCGGCGCGCGCGGGTCGCCATACACGAACACCAGGAGGTTACTTTCTTCGAGACGGATTCCATAGAGATAGCGGAATCCGTCACCGACCGCCCCTTCAGCATTGAGGACGTTAACCACCGTGCCTGTCACGCGCTCCACATCGACGATGGGGCTGCTCCGCCTTGCAATCAGTGCACCGATTGCCAAAATGCAGACGCCCACCACAAGGCTGGTGATAATGACGCCCCGGAGGTTTTCCCGCAGTATCAACAAGGTGAAGGCCAGCCGCGCTCTTGCCATGGTTCAACTTGCAAACCGGTAAAAGACGAAGCCATTGTCGCGCGTGACGCGCTCGATGCCAACGCGCGAGCCGATCAGATGCGGGAGGTCGTCGTAAACGAGGACCGTCGAACCGTTCTCAAGGACCAGCAGATATTGGATATTGCGCCCTTTACCCTGTCCACTTTTGATCGTTGCATCGACCGGGTCGACCGACCGGATCGGACTTGCGTCATTCGCCCATTTGTTCAGAGCCGACGGAACCATCGCCGCGAACAAAGCGATGGACAGGATCACGCCAAACGCGTTCCTTTTCAAATCCGCGTAAGTCCACGGCATAGACATGAATCCCCAACTGTTGATCCATGTGGTGGCCTGAAGGCCGACTTTCAATCGGCCTTCCTATTCCAGGATGTTGCTGTTGGCGTCGCCGGGCTCGCGGCCGTTACTTCGCCTTGGAACAGGCCAGCCACAGGCCGCCGCCGACCAGGAAGCTGCCGCTGATCCTCGACAAGAGCTTGACGCGGCCGGCCGACAGCAGACGCCCGGCGCGGCCGGCGGCCAGCGCGTAGGTCGAATCCGAGACGGCGGCGAAGATCATCGCGGTGAGACCCATGACGCCGATCTGTAACGCGTAATTGCCTTCAGGCGCGATGAACTGCGGAAAGAAGGCGCCGAAGAACACTAGCGTCTTTGGATTGCTGATCGCCACCAGCAGCCCCTGCAAAAAGAAGCCGCCACGCGGCTTTTTTGCCGATCCGTCGGCGTTAAGCTTGCCTTTCGAGCGGAACATCTGCACGCCCATCCAGATCAGGTAAGCGGCGCCGATCAGCCGGACCCATTCGAACCAGTGTCCCATGCCGGCGATCAGTGAGGTCAGCCCGATGCCGACAATGGCGATCATGATGGCCAGCCCGGCCTGGGTGCCGGCGACATTGGCGAGCCCGGCGCGCGAGCCGTGGCGGATGCTGTTGGCAATGATCAGCGTCACCGTCGGCCCCGGCACCAGGATGATGACGATGCAGGCGACGACATAGGTGGCGTAGAGTTCCAGCGACATTTTTTCCCTCCACAGATGCCGCGCGTGCGGCGCGCTGTCGCGATCAATGCATGACGATGAGTTGCGTGCAAGTCGGCGAGGCGCCGACAATGCGGAGCTGATTTCAGCAGGCGCCGGCCTGCCATGGCAGCGTTGCCTCATAGGCGGCAGCCGCCCTCAGCACGGAGAGGTCACCGCGCGGCCGCCCGATCAATTGCATGCCCATTGGCCGGCCCCTGGCGTCGAAGCCCGCCGGTACGTTGACCGCCGGGCAGCCGCCCATCGCGGCGAGCGCTGAGACCTGCATCCAGCGGTGATAGCTGTCCATGGCACGCCCGGCCACTTCCCTTGGCCAGTGGGTGACGACATCGAAGGGAAAGACCTGTGCGGCTGGCAGCGCAATCAGGTCGAAACGCTCGAAGAGCGATAGCAGTATTCGGTGCCAGGACGAGCGCCTCACCGTGGCGGCATGGATCTGCGGCGCGGTGAGGCGCAGTGCATGTTCCACCTCCCAAACGGCCTCCGGCTTCAGCAGACTTCGTTTCAGGAGATCGTCGTAATGCGCCTTGAGTGCACAACCGCTGCTCGCCTGGCGAAGCGTTACAAAGGCTTGCCACAACGCTTCGAAGTCGAATTCCGGCATCAGCAGCTCGGCCTCGAAGGATACATCCGCGAACCGGCCGAGTGCTGCCTCGCAAAGCTGTAGAATGCCTGCTTCAACCGGCAGATGGCCGTTAAGATCGCCGAGCCAGGCGATGCGCCCGCCGGCCGCCGGTGCTTCCAGCCCTTCGAGGAACGAGCCTGGCTTATCATGCGACAGCGGCGCGCGAGGATGATAGCCGGCCTGAACGTCGAGCAGCAGCGCCATGTCCCGCACGTTACGCCCCATCGGCCCTTCGACGCCCATCTGCGCATGAAACACATCAAGGTCAGGGCCAGCCGGCACCAATCCCTGCGACGGGCGGAAGCCATAGACATTGTTGTAGGCAGCGGGATTGCGCAGGGAACCGCCAAAATCGCTGCCATCGGCAACGGGAACCATGTCGAGCGCCAGCGCGACCGCCGCACCGCCGCTCGAGCCGCCGGCGGTCAGCGCCGGGTCAAATGCGTTGAGCGTCTGTCCGAACACGGTGTTGTAGGTGTTGGAGCCGAGCCCGAATTCGGGAACGTTGGTCTTGCCGATGATGATCGCGCCGGCCTTGCGGACGCGCTCGACGAAGAAGTCGTCTTCCTCAGGCACAAAATCGGCGAAGATCGGCGAGCCGAAGGTGGTTCTCAGGCCGTTTGTCAGCGAAAGATCCTTAATCGCGATCGGCAGGCCGAACAGCGATCCGGTATCTCCTCCTCGCGCCAGATGGGCGTCAGCGCTGTCGGCCTCGCGCAGGATGTCGGCACGCTCACGCAATGAAACGATAGCGTTGACCAGCGGGTTCACCGCCTCGATCCTGTCGAGGCATGCCGCGACCACTTCGCGCACCGAAAGCTGCCGGCGCCTGATCTTCCCGGCAAGCTCCACGGCAGACAGGCGGCAGATGTCGCCGGCGGGCGGCACCGCATGCTTGGTCGTCGGGCGCATCGCTGTCATCCGGCTTCAGCCTGTAGATTTCTGCAGGGCGGCATCGACGTCCCTGGCCAGCGGGATGGCCGGCTGTGCACCGGCTTTCAGGCAGGCCAGCGAACCGGCTGCGGCAGCGCGGGCAAGCGCCTGGTCGAGCGGCAGGCCGGCTGCCAGCCCGGCTGCAAAATAGCCGCAGAACGTGTCGCCGGCACCGACCGTGTCGAGCGGGGTGATCTTCAGCGCCGGAACCATCAGGAGATCGTCCGGCGTTGCCGCCAGAACGCCGTCCGAGCCAAGCGTGACGACGATGGTGCGGCCGGTTCTCGCGGCATAGTCGCGCATCCGTGCCGGGCGGTCGCGGCCATTCAACGACAGCGCCTCGCCATAGAGGTCGAACTCGGTTTCGTTGGCGACGAGATAGTCGGCCTTGCCGAGGAAGCCGGCCGCGTCGCCATGGAAAGGTGCGGTGTTGAGCACGGTCATCGCGGCGGCTGTCCTTGCCGCGTCGAGTGCTGCCTCGACGGTCTGCAGCGGGATCTCCAGTTGCAGCAGCACGACGTCGCCGTTTTTTACGAAAGCCTTGGAAAGGTCACCCGGCACGACCGAATCATTGGCGCCCGGCACAACGGCGATCACGTTCTCGCCGTCGGCGCCGACCATGATCAACGCGGTACCGGTCGAGGCAAAGGTCTCGCCGACGCCGGACAGGTCGATCTTGCCGTCGCGCAGCAGCGCCAGAGCGTCGCTGGCGAAGCTGTCCTTGCCGACCGCGCCGACCATGCGCACCTTGGCGCCGGCGCGGGCGGCGGCCAGCGCCTGGTTGGCGCCCTTGCCGCCGGGGGCAGTAGCGAAACCGGAGCCGCGCACGGTCTCGCCGGGACCGGGCAAGCGGTCGACACTTGCGATGAGATCGAGATTGATGGAGCCGATGACGACGATCAAGAAGTGCCTCCCGCTAGCGCATACCACTCTAATTGCGCGGGAAGCTACTCCGTAAGATCGCTGCTTGTCACCCTAGCGGTCCTTGCATCGCTCGTGTCGTTCCATTCGTTGGCTATTCAAGAAGAGACCTGTCCCGCCTCCCAGCCGAGGATGGCGCGTTTGCGGGTCAGGCCCCAATGGTAGCCGGTGAGTGCGCCGGACTTGCCGAGAGCCCGGTGGCACGGCACGACGAAGGACATCGGATTGGCACCGACCGCGGCACCGACAGCCCGGCTGGCACTCGGTGCGCCGATGCGCGCGGCGATCGAGGAATAGGTGCAGGCCTGGCCCATCGGAATACGCAGCAAGGCCTCCCAGACACGGACCTGGAAGTCTGTGCCGATCATGACGACGCGCAGCGGCTGGTCGGCGCGCCACAGCGACGGATCGAAGATGCGCGCGGCATAGGGCGCCGTCGCCGCCATGTCCTCGACATAGGTCGCATTCGGCCAGCGGCTGGACATGTCGGCAAAGGCCGCACGCTCGCCGCCGGGATCGTTGAAGGCGAGGCCGGCAAGGCCGCGGTCCGTCACCATGATCAGCGCGATGCCGAAAGGTGAGATATGATAGCCGTAGCGGATGGTGAGCCCTGCGCCGCGGGTCTTGTAATCGCCCGGCGACATCGCTTCGTGGGTGACGAACAGATCGTGCAGCCGGCCTGGGCCGGACATGCCGAGTTCGAACGAGGTTTCAAGCAGCGGCATGCCGGCATCGAGCAGCTTGCGCGCATGATCGAGGGTGACGGCCTGCAGAAAAGCCTTGGGCGACAGGCCGGCCCAGCGGGTGAACAGCTTCTGCAGCCCGGTCGGCGTCTCGCCGACCTCCTCGGCCAGCACTTCCAACGAAGGCTGGTCGCGATAGTCGAGGCTGATCTTTTCGATGGCACGACGGACGATTTCGTAGTCTCCACCTTCAGGCGTGATGTCTTTCTGAAGGATTGCTGTCGTTTTGAGAGGCATTTGGGCGTTCATGGCAGTATCTCCTTGAGTGCGAATATCGTCCTTCGCGGCGCCGATCACCACCCGAAACTTGCTTTCCCGCAGCATGTACCCAGATAGAGTCGGCTTTGAATGGGAAGGACGGTCGTGGCTGGTGAAAAAGTAAACTTGACCGGGGCAAAGGACTTTGCTTTTGACACTTTACGGCAAGGCGCTGGAGAGCCGGCTGCCCAATTCGCTGCTCAGGGACTACTTTGCCGACGAGGCGGTGCGCAACATCGATTATGATTTCTCACGGCTCAAGGTCGACAACAATCTCGGCATCGGTCTAGCAATCAGGGCAAAGACGCTGGACGTCTGCGTTCAGGACTTTCTCGCCCGAAATCCTGACGCCATCGTACTGCATCTCGGGTGTGGGCTCGATACGCGCATATTCCGTATCGACCCGCCAGCCGGCGTGGACTGGTTCGACGTCGACTATCCCGAAGTCATCGATCTCAGGCGCAAGCTCTATCCAGTGCGGGATCACTACCATCTGATCGCTTCGTCGGTCACCGAACCTGGATGGCTGAACAAAGTACCTCGGGATCGCCCGGCCATAGTCGTGGCGGAAGGCCTGACTCCCTACCTGGGTGCCGAGGAGGGGCAGCAACTGTTTTCTCGTTTGGTGGGACATCTTTCGAGCGGCGAACTGGTTTTCGATGCCTATAGTCGCCTGGGACTGAAGATCATTCGCCTCAATTCCTCCTTCCGCGCCACCGGCGCCGAGGTCCACTGGAGCATCGAGAACCCGCATGAATTGGAGCGAGCCGTTCCGAAGCTGCGGTTCGTCGAGGACATCCCTGCCTATAAGCCGGAACATGCCGCTCGCATGCGCTGGTTCGCGAAACTGTTCGTTCGCCTTTGGAAATACATTCCAGCATTGCGCAAGATCGGCAGGCTGTTGCGCTATCGGTTCTGAAACGCTGGCTCAGCGCGCCTTGGCGGCTGCCAGAGCGCGCGAAAATGCGGTGGCAAAACTTTCGCGGTCGGCAGGGTTGAGGAAGCCGCCGATCGAGACGGTTTTTCCTTGCGCCTCGACCGCCATTCTGGTGATGCCGATCTCGGCGTGGCGGGCGATCGAAAAGCGCGCCCAGAACGGATTGAAGCGGTGTGCTTCCGATTTGCCTGACGGGGCAGTCTTGCGGATGTCGAGGCTGGTGCGCGACACCGATACCTCCTCGCGAGCCCGGGCGGCACGATAATTGGCGCGGAAGGCGATGTAGACGGCGATCACGTCGAGGCCGAAGAAGCCGAACACCGGCCAGGCGCCGCGCGACAGAAAAAAAGCTCCGGTCACCAGCCAGCCGAACAGCAGGGCGCCCATCAGGATGGCAAAGCCGGTCTTGCCCAGCGACCGGTGCGGTGTCAGCAGCGCCTGGAAAAATGGCTCGTCGGCCTGAAATGAGGCGTTTGTGTCGCTCATTGGGGAATATTATAGGAAGGCAATGACAAGCCCCAAGCCCAAAAACTCTTCTGCGCTAAAAAAAGACCTGTTGCCCGGCCGCCGCGACGGCTCGAACGTCAAGCCGCGTCCGCGGCCGGCGAGATCGCGGGCGCTTTACAGCGCGGCCGAGGTGCATGAGATTTTCCGGCGCTTTTCCGTTCAGCGGCCGGAACCGAGGGGCGAGCTCGAACATATCAACGCCTTCACGCTGTTGGTGGCGGTGGTGCTTTCGGCTCAGGCGACGGACGCCGGCGTCAACAAGGCGACGCGGGCGCTGTTCAAAATCGCCGACACGCCGCAAAAGATGCTGGCGCTAGGCGAGGCCAAGCTCGGCGACCATATCCGCACCATCGGGCTATGGCGCAACAAGGCCAAGAACGTCATCGCGCTGTCGGAGGCGCTGATCCGCGACCATGGCGGCGAGGTGCCTGAGGATCGCGATCAACTGGTCGAGCTGCCGGGTGTCGGCCGCAAGACCGCCAACGTCGTGCTCAACGTGGCATTCGGCCAGCATACGATGGCGGTCGACACGCACATCTTCCGCATCGGTAACAGGCTCGGCCTGGCGCCGGGCAAGACGCCGGAACAGGTCGAGCAAGGTTTCCTGAAGATCATTCCGGATGAATATATGCGGCACGCGCATCATTGGCTGATCCTGCACGGCCGCTATGTCTGCAAGGCGCGCAAGCCGGATTGCCCGGCCTGCGTCATCGCCGATATCTGCAAGGCCAAGGAAAAGACGACCAGCGTGCCTGCACCGCTGGTCGAGATCGCGCCGCTCGGGCCAGTAGAAGCGGCTACTGAGTCAGTGCCCGGCAAGTGACTCTGAAGTTCCTCGTATGTGGCGCCGTCCACATTCAGGAACTCTCCTCGACGAACACCTCCTCGCGCTTCTTCCTGACCGCGGGGAGAAACACGATGACGAGCACGGCAAGCGCGATGAGGAGCAGGCTGGCGCTGATCGGCCGCGTCACGAAGGTGCTCGGATCGCCGCGCGAGAGGATCATGGCGCGGCGTAGGTTTTCCTCGAGCAGCGGGCCGAGCACGAAGCCGAGCAGCAGCGGCGCAGGTTCGCAGCGCAGCTTGGTCAGGAGGTAGCCAAGCAAGCCGAAGAAGGCGACGGCATAGAGGTCGTAGACGTTGGTGTTGACGCTGTAAACGCCGATCGAGCAGAACGCCATGATGATCGGGAAGAGCACATAGTAGGGGATGGTAAGAAGTTTCACCCAAAGCCCGATCAGCGGCAGGTTCAAGATGATCAGCATCAGATTGCCGATCCACATCGAGGTGATGATACCCCAAAACAGTGCAGGCTGTTCGATGGCGACATTGGGGCCGGGCACGATGCCCTGGATGATCATCGCGCCGATCATCAGCGCCATTACCGGGTTGGCCGGAATGCCGAGCGTCAGCATCGGGATGAAGGAGGTTTGGGCGCCGGCATTGTTGGCCGATTCCGGTCCGGCGACGCCTTCGATGGCGCCCTTGCCGAATTCCCCGGGATTTTTCGAGACACGTTTTTCGACGGTGTAGGAGGCAAAGGCGGCAAGGATCGCGCCGCCTCCCGGCAGGATGCCGAGCGCCGAACCGATGATCGTTCCGCGCACGATGGGAGCCGCCATGCGCCGAAAATCTTCGCGGGTCGGCATAAGGCCGGAGATCTTTCGGATCAGCACGGAACGCTCATGCTCGTTTTCGAGGTTGCGCAGTATCTCGGCGACGCCGAAGACACCGACCGCCACTGCGACGAAATTCAGCCCGTCGGCATATTCGCGGATACCGAGTGTGAAGCGGGGCGTACCGGTGTAGATATCGGTGCCGACAAGTCCCAGCAGCAGGCCGAGCACGACCATAGCCAGCGCCTTGACGATCGAGCCGTGGGCGAGCGCGACGGACGAGACCAGGCCGACGATCATCAGCGAAAAATACTCGGCCGCGCCGAATCTCAGCGCTATCGCCGTCAGCGGTGGGGCAAAGATGGCGACGAGGAAGGTCGACACCGTGCCGGCAAAGAACGAGCCTATCGCCGCGGTCGCCAGGGCTGCTCCGGCGCGGCCGTTCCTGGCCATCTGATAGCCGTCGATTGCGGTGACGGCCGACGAGGATTCGCCGGGCATGTTGATGAGAATGGCGGTGGTCGAGCCGCCATACTGCGCGCCGTAATAGATACCGGCGAGCATGATGAGAGAGGAAACCGGGTCGCCGATCTGGAAGGTGATCGGCAACAGCATGGCGATGGTTGCGGTGGCACCGATGCCGGGCAGAACGCCAATCAGCGTGCCGAGAAGGACGCCGATCAGGCAGAAACCGAGGTTTGCCAAAGATGTGGCTGTCGAAAAGCCGAGTGCGAGGTTGTTGAGGAGTTCCATTTCATCTCCTCACAACGACAGTGGCAACCACGGGCCGAAACGCCGAAACGGCAGGCCGAGTGCGTAGCTGAAGACGACGAATGCGAACAGCGTCAGGCCGGCTGACAGCACGAGTGCAGTCAGCGGCTTCATACGGCCGCTACCGAAAGATGCGATCAGCGCCGTCAGGAAGATCGACGGGATGAAGCCGAGGCCGCGCACCGTCAGGCCGAAGAAGATCGGAGCAGGCAGGATGAACAGCATGCCGCGCCACGCAATGTAACCGATCGGCTCACTCTCGAAGCGCACTGCCTCGACTAGGATGACGGCGCCGAGCAGAATGAGCACGATCGCCAGAACCAGGGGGAAATAGCCCGGCCCCATGCGAAAGGCGGTGCCGATTTCGAGGCCCAGCGACTGCAGCGCGAAAAAGGCGCCAATAAAGATCAACAGCGCGGCGCATATGCCGTTGGTTCTGTCGATTGCGAAAGGTTTCATGGCGTCCTCCCGGCCCGCCTCACGGGCGTGCCGATGCCGGTGTAAAAACGGGGCGCTGGCGGCGCCCCGTTGAAAACCTTTAGTCGGCGTACTGGCCGGCCGCTTCGATGATCGGCTTCCAGCGCGCAATCTCACTTTCCAGCTTGGCCTTGAGCGCGGCCGGCGTGGCATCGGCCTCGGGCGACGGCTTGGTGCCGAGTTCGGCAAATCGGGCGACGACGTTCTGGTCCTTCAGCGCCACCTGCAGAGATTTCGACAGGCGTTCGGTGATCTCGGCCGGCGTGCCCTTGGGTGCATAGATGCCGTGCCAGATGCCGACCTGCACCTGGGGAAGACCGGCCTCTATCGTCGTCGGCACGTCCGGCAGCACGTCTAGCCGTTGCGGCGAGGTTACGGCATAAGCCTTGATCGTGCCGCCCTGGATCTGCTTGGTGGTATTGGTCGTCTGGTCGCACATGATGTCGACCTGGCCGCCGAGAAGATCGGTCATGGCCGGGCCGGTGCCCTTGTAGGGTACGGTGACCAGCGGCGTGCCGATGGCGCTCATAAACAGCATGCCGCACAGATGCGAGGCGGCACCGATCCCGGCATTGGCAACGGTGATGCTGTCCTTGTTGGCCTTGGCGTAGTCGACCAGCCCCTTCAGATCGGTCGGCTCGAGGTCCTTGCGGCCGACGATGGTCATCGGCACCTCGGTGACGAGGCCGACATATTCGAATGCGTTCAGCGTGTCGTAGGCGAGCTTTCTGTAGAGCGTAGCACTTGTCGCCATGCCGATGTGATGGAGGAGCAGCGTGTAGCCGTCAGGCTCGGCATTTGCGACGCGGCCGGCGCCCAGTGTGCCGCCGGCGCCGCCGACATTCTCGACGATGACCTGCTGGCCGAGGTCCTTCGACATGGCTTCCGCGACAAGACGCGTGACGGTGTCAGTAGGGCCGCCGGCCGAAAACGGCACGACAATGGTGATGGTGCGTTCGGGGTAGGTCTGCGCGCCAGCGGCCGGTGGGTAAAGCATGGCGGCCGCAGCGACAGCCAGCGCGGCGACGAATTTTCTCATCGTGATTCCTCCCATGATACGAATTACCAACCGCTGCGTGGAGTTCCTCTCAAAACTGACTGTAGATGGAGCAATAACTAGCGCAACCCGACAAATGACAATCGGGCTCAAACGGCAAACTGCACGTCTATCCGCGCAAATGAGTGGGAAGGCTGGGCCGTGCGATGCCCTTCCTCCAACCTATGCTAGTAGCCATAGCCGCGCGCCATCGCCGCCGCGAACACCGGGATCAAGAGGAAGATGAAGGCCGCGGTGCGGACATAGGTGCGAACGGACGCTAGCTCCGCCGCAGGCACCTGGAAGCCGGAACTGGCGCTCGCCTGCCTGTTCCAGGACAGGAATCGGACGGTCGGGATAATCGACAACAGGCCGACAATTGCGAAAGCGGCCATCTTTGCCCAGAACATCCAGTTGTAGACGTAGAATTCCCAGCCCTTGAGACCATAGATGACGCGGCCGATGCCGGCGACGATGATCAGCATGGCGATGATGCCGTAGTGGCGATCGATGCCGACAAGCCGCTTCAGCGTCGCGGCGGACAAGTCGCTGCGGATCAGGACGAACTCGGCGCCGATGATGCCTGCCAGCGAAAACACCAGCAGATGATGGAAGATGGCAAGCACAAGGTCGGTGGTGTCCATGCTGTTCCCCTCTGTCGGACGGCAGCGCCGAAACCGAACGCACGTGAACCAATACTGGCGAAAAATAACACTGCTTGGCAGAATTCACATCAGCCTGGAAGATAATCTACACAGCCTTGGCTCTTGTTTTACGCAACGGATTTTGATTCCCCGTCTCATGCATGTCGCTGTCCTAACCGTTGGATGACCTGCATTAGGCACCGGCAACACAACCGAGACATGACCATGGCCAGTCCGCATACAATTGTCGCCCCAGTGATTGAGACCTCTCGCACGGTCCTGCGGCCGCACCGGCTGGACGATTTCGACGCCTATGTCGCAATGTGGGCCGATCCCGTCGTCACCCGTTTTATCGGCGGCAAGCCGCGCACGCGGGAGGAAAGCTGGATGCGTTTCCTGCGCCATGCCGGCCTGTGGTCGCTTCTGGGCTACGGCTTCTGGGCGATCGAGGAAAAGGCGACCGGCCGCTTCATCGGCGAGGCCGGCTTTCACGATCTGAAACGCGACATGACGCCGTCGATCGAGGGCATTCCGGAGGCCGGCTGGGCTCTGGTTTCGGGCGTGCATGGCCAGGGGTTGGCCAGCGAAGTCGTCGCACGGGTGCTTGCCTGGGGCGATGAGGCATTTGCAGCCGCGAAGACCGTCTGCATCATCGATCCGGAAAACACCGGCTCGCTGAACGTCGCGGCAAAATGCGGTTATGGCGAAGTGCTGCGAACCGTCTACCAAGGCAAGCCGACCATCCTGCTGGAGCGGCAACCCTGACGGATGCTGTTTGGCACTGCCTGCCACGTCGTCTTCGGGCGTCCGGTCCGCCAGCCTGAAAATCGCGCAGGCCGATTGTGCCGCATGCGGCGTGTTCTGTCTTTGACAGGAGGACGCAAACTCTGCATGAATTTTATCGAGCGGGTCTGAAGTCAGGCCACGTTTCTGGCAGGCACCGGAGGAGGTGTCGCGATTTGGAGGAATCCCATGCTGAACAGACGCCGATTCTTGATGAGCACCGCGGCAGCAGGTGCTGCCGGACTCGCGCAATCGCATTTTATCCCCGCCTTCGCGCAGGACGCGCCGCAGCTGCAGATTTTCGTGCCGGCGGCGCCAGGCGGCGGCTGGGACCAGACGGCGCGCGCCATGGACCAGGTGCTGCGCAGTGAAAAACTGATCTCCGGCTCGCAGATCACCAATGTCGGCGGCGCCGGCGGTACTGTCGGCCTGCCGCAATTCGTCAATCAGTGGAAGGGCAAGGGCAATGCGCTGATGGTGGCTGGCATGGTCATGGTCGGCGCGATCATCGCCAACAAGGCGGCTAACAACCTTACCGAGGTCACGCCAATCGCCCGCCTTACTGGCGAGTTCGAGGCGCTTGTGGTGCCGGCCGCCTCGCCGTTCAAGACGGCCGCGGACTTTGTCGCTGCTCTCAAGGCTGACCCGACGCAGGTTCCGGTTGCTGGCGGTTCGGCCGGCGGCTCGGACCATATATTGTTCGGCCTCATCGCCAAGACCGTTGGTGTTCCGGCCACCAATCTTTCCTATGTGCCGTTCGCCGGCGGCGGCGAGGCGCTTTCGGCGCTGCTCGGCAACCAGGTCGCGGCCGGCATCTCCGGCTATGGCGAGTTCGCCGAACAGGTCAAGGCGGGTGCGCTGCGGCTGCTGGCCATCTCCGCGGACAAACGCCAGGAGGGGATCGATGCGCCGACGATGAAGGAAGCCGGCATAGATGTCGAGCTGTTCAACTGGCGTGGCGTCTTCGCACCGCCCGGCGTCTCGGACGCCGACAAGGCAGCAATGATCAAGCTGATCGAGACCATGGCCAAGAGCGACGCCTGGGCCACCGAATGCAAGAACCGCAACTGGACGCAGATCCTGCTCACCGGTGACGATTATGCGAAATTCGTCGCAGAAGACACGGCCCGCATCGGGACGATCCTCAAGGACCTCGGCCTAGCGTGATGCTCTCGGCAAGGGGCGGCAGCCTGCGCCAACCCTTGCCGACTTTCGCCAGCCGCATGGACATACGCGGCGCCGGAGGTGAAACTACGCCGAGATCGGCCGAGTGAGACCGGTCCAAGGAGAACCGGCCCGAAGGGACCGACATTGGGAGGACGATGATGAGCACCAGCGACCAGCCGGCGCCGCCGCGCCTTGCAGTGCCCGAACTGCTGATCGGCGTCGGGCTCCTCGCCTGTGCCGGTGCGGTTGCCTGGCAGACGCTGGCAATCCCGGTGTCGCCGCTCTATTCCAAGGTCGGTCCGACCGTCTTTCCCTACATCACCATGACCGGGATGATGATCCTGTCGCTGCTGCTCATCATTGCCGCCTTGCGGGGCGGATGGCAGCCGGAGGACGAAAAGGAGACGCCGACCGACTGGAAGGCGATGGGCATCGTCGCCCTCGGACTGATCGCCAATCTGGTGCTAATCCAGCCGCTCGGCTTTACCGCTGCATCTGTCATCATGTTCGTTCTCATCTGCCACGGTTTCGGCAGCCGGCGTCCGCTGCGTGACGTGCTGCTCGGGCTGATCCTGGCGCTGGCCGCCTATTTCGGCTTTGCCAGGGCGCTTGGCGTCAATATCGGCGCCGGCTTCATCGAAAACCAGCTGAACGCGATCGTCGATTCGGTCGTTGCCATGCTGAGGGGCTGACGCCATGGAAACGCTCGGCCATCTCGCGCACGGATTTTCGGTCGCCTTCTCGCCGATCAATCTCATATGGTGCCTGGTCGGCACCACGCTGGGGACTGCGATCGGCGTGCTGCCCGGCCTCGGGCCGGCACTGACCATCGCGCTGCTGTTGCCGATCACCTATCAGGTGGCGCCGGAGGCGTCCTTCATCCTGTTTGCCGGCATCTACTACGGCGCCATGTATGGCGGCTCGACGACATCGATCCTGCTCAACACGCCTGGCGAAAGCGCCACCATCGTCACCGCGCTGGAAGGCAACCGGATGGCCCGCTCCGGCCGCGGCGGTGCGGCCCTGGCGACCTCGGCGATCGGCTCCTTCGTCGCCGGCACGCTGGGCACCATCGGCGTTGCCTTCCTGGCGCCGATCGTCGTCAAATTCGCGCTGGCCTTCGGCCCGGCCGAATATTTCTCGCTGATGGTGCTGGCCTTCATCACGGTTTCGGCAGTGCTCGGCTCGTCGTCGGTGCGCGGCCTGACCAGCCTGTTCGTCGGCTTCGTCGTCGGCATGATAGGCGTCGACCTGCAGACGGGGCAGCCGCGCTTCACCTTCGGCACGAGCGAATTGCTCGACGGCGTCGACGTCATCGTCGTCGCCGTTGGCCTGTTCGCCGTTGGCGAGACGCTTTACATGGCCTCGCGCCGTTATGCCGGTAAGGACGATATCGTGCCGTTGAAAGGGTCGCTCTATATGACCGCGGCCGAATGGTCGCGCTCGTGGAGGCCATGGCTGCGCGGCGCCCTGATCGGCTTCCCGATAGGCGCCATGCCGGCCGGCGGCGCCGAAATCCCGACCTTCCTGTCCTATGCGATCGAGAAGAAACTCTCCAGACACAAGGAGGAGTTCGGCACCGTCGGCGCCATCGAGGGCGTTGCCGGGCCGGAGGCCGCCAACAATGCATCCGCGGCCGGCGTGCTGGTGCCGATGCTGACGCTCGGCCTGCCGACCTCGGCGACGGCCGCGATCATGCTGTCGGCGTTCCAGAGCTACGGTATCAATCCGGGGCCGCTGCTGCTGACGACACAGGCCGACCTGGTGTGGGGGCTGATCGCCAGCCTGTTCATCGCCAATTTCATCCTCGTCGTCCTCAACCTGCCGCTGATCGGGCTCTGGGTGCGATTGCTGAAGATCCCGGCCCCGCAACTCTATGCCGGCATCCTGGTGTTCGCCACGGTTGGCACTTACGGCATCTCGCAATCGCCGATCGACCTCGTCATCCTCTATCTGCTCGGTGCCGCCGGCTTTCTGATGCGGCGTTTCGATTTCCCGACCGCGCCCGTCATCATCGGCATGATTCTCGGGCCGCTTGCCGAAACGCAGTTCCGCCGCGCGATGACCATCTCCAACGGCGATTGGACGGTGTTCTACAAGCATCCGCTGTCGCTGACGCTGCTGACGCTGGCCTTCATCGGGCTGGTTGGACCGCATATCTGGGCCTACATCGAGCACAGACGCATGCGTGGACCGGAGCACGTGCCGGGCGATGCCTGAGCTGTTCGTGACGTCATGACAGACCTGCTTTCCGGCATCCGCATCCTTGACCTGACCAATGTGCTGGCCGGCCCCTATTGCGCCTACCAGCTGGCGTTGCTCGGGGCCGACGTCATCAAGGTCGAGACGCCGCAAGGCGGTGATCTGGCGCGCCAGCTCGGCGCCTCGCCGGAGCTCAACCGGGCGGGCATGGGCGCTTCGTTCCTGGCGCAGAATGCCGGCAAACGCTCGGTGGCGCTCGATCTCAAGCAGGAGGCCGGCCGCGAACGCTTCCTCGATCTGGTCGCTTCGGCCGACGCGCTGGTCGAGAATTTCCGCCCCGGCGTAATGGACCGGCTGGGGCTTGGCCACGCCAGGCTGAAAGAGGTCCGGCCAAGTCTTGTCTATTGTGCGATATCGGGCTTCGGCCAGACCGGGCCGATGCGCGACAATCCAGCCTACGACCAGATCATCCAGGGTCTTTCCGGCATTATGAGCATCACCGGTACACCGGAAACGGCGCCGCTGCGTGTCGGCTATCCCGTCGCCGATACGCTTGGCGGGCTGGTAGGGGCGTTCGCCATTACCGCCGCACTGGTCAAGCAGAAGACGACAGGCGAGGGCGCGTTCCTCGACGTGTCGATGCTCGAATGCACACTTTCTGCGCTCGGCTGGCCGGTGTCGAACTATCTGACGGCGGATATCGAGCCGCAGCCGATGGGCAATGAAAACATGACGGCCGCACCGTCTGGCGCGTTTCGCACCGGCGACGGCTTGCTCAACATCGCCGCCAACAAGCAGGAGCAGTTCATCGCGCTCTGCCGATTGATCGGCCGGCCGGAGCTGGCCTCGGATGTCCGCTTTGCCGAGCGAGAAACGCGCAAGCAGAACCGCATTGCATTGAAAGCGCTGATCGAGGATGCCTTGGCGAGCGGCTCGGCCGCCGCCTGGGAGGAGACGTTCAATCGCGCCGGCGTGCCGGCAGGCCGGGTGCTGACAATCCCGCAGATACTGCAGGAGCGACAGGTGATCGAGCGCGGCATGACGGCGCGCTTCCCGGCTGTGTCCGGGATGGACCAGCCGCTGACCGTGGTGCGCGGCGGCTTCATGGTCGATGGCGAGGCACCTTTGCCGAGCAGGCCGCCGCCGGGGCTCGGCGAGCATATGGACGAGGTTTTTGCCGGCCTGCCGCCGCGTGCCAGGAAAAGAGCGAAGGCATGAGCGAAACGCAAAACAAGACTGGTCGCGCACGCGGCGAGGAATGGTGGCAGACCGGCATCATCGAGATGCGCCCCGGCGTCATCCGGCTGCGCGGCTATGAAATCCAGGATCTGATCGGCCGCGTCAGCTTTCCGGCAATGATCTGGCTGATGCTGCGCGGCGAACTGCCAAGCGAGGAGCAGGCGGCGCTGCTTGGCATCGCGCTGGGTGCTGCCGTCGACCATGGGCCGCAGGCGCCGTCGATCGCCATCGCCCGCATGGCGATCACTTGCGGCGTCGGCATCAACAGCGCCATGGCATCAGCCGTCAACGTGCTTGGCGATGTGCATGGCGGCGCCGGCGAACAGGCGCTTTCCTTCTACGGAGACATCGCTGCCGAACTGGACGCCGGCATGCCGCTTGCGGACGCCGTGTCGGCGCGGCTCGATCGTTTCCTTGCCGGGGAAAACGGCTATGTGCCCGGGCTCGGCCATCGTTTCCATCCGGTCGACCCGCGGGCGCCCCGCCTCATCGAGCTAACCCGCGACTTTGCCGCGCGCGGCGTCGTCAGCGGGCGCTTCGCCGATATCGCCGAGATGGTCGAGGCCGAGGTTGCGCGACGCAAGGGCAAAAAAATCCCGCTCAATATCGACGGCGCCACGGCCGTCATCTACGGCGAGCTCGGCTTTCCGCCGCCGCTGACGCGCGGCCTTTTCGTGCTGTCGCGCTCCGTCGGCATCCTCGCACATGCATGGGAACAGTCGCAGGAGAGCGAGCGCAACAAAGGGCCACTGCCGCGCGAATGGCTGTGGGCCTATACCGGCACGCCGGCGCGGCCTCTGCCCGAGGAAGACGATGGCAGTCAGTGAGGCATCGGTTCAAGAGACGGCGGCGGCGGGCGCTGGGACCAATTCCATCCCGACACAGTCGGGGCAGGCCTCCATCTTCTATTGAGCGGGATCTTTTCCGAACGCCGGACTCTGCTTTTTGGGATTATGCTCCAACTCGGCAATCCTGATGTTCCTCACCAGCGTCGAAAGATCCGGCTCGTCGATCAGCACCGCCGCGTCGGTCGGCGTCAGCCATGCCCGCTGACGCCTCTTGGATTCCTGCCAGTCGGCAAGCTCCTCGGTTACTTCCAGCAAATAGACGACGACGTCGACGCGAACGAAGCGGTTCGCCAGCCGCTTCCAGTAGTGGTAGGTGCCGGCCGGCTGTTTCAGTGTCTTGCCGAGAACACCGGCTTCTTCCTGTGCTTCGATGGTGGCCGCCTTGCGGCCGCTCTTGCCCTTCATCGGCCAGCCCTTCGGCACGATGAAGCGCCTCGTCGTTCGCGATGTGACCAGCATCACCTCGACATCGCCATGCTCGTTCAGCCGAAAGGGAATCGCCGCGACCTGGCGAACCCCGTCGCCCTTCCTTGCCTTGCGTACAACCTTCTTCTTGCTGGCTGCCATTCGATAATCCAGTCGAATCGGTGCCCAGACGGCAAGGGCAGCGTTGCAAACTCGCTCGCTTTCAATGGGGCGCAGGCGGAGCGGTTTCCCCAGTATATAAGCCGGCTAAATAAATGAAAGGGACCGGTCGTCAGCGGCAGGTGCTGACAAAGCCGCTCCCTGACGGCAGCAACTGGCAAGTTGGCCTCATCTGCGGCACCTCCTGCCGTTGCGGTATTGGGATTTGGCGATCCTGGGCACGGTACTGCTGTTGCTGCTGCTGGTATTGCTGCCGCCGCAGCCTGTTCTCCAACATCTGCAACTGGTCCTGCTGGATCAACACGTTGCGGTCGGCGGGACTGACGACCTGTGCCGATGCAGCAGGATTTACGCCCGACAGCATCGCCGCGGTCAGCATTGCCGACCCTAAAAACGTCAATAGACGAAGCCGTGACATCCATTCATTCCCGCACAAAACCGATCTTTCCTTAATATAGGGCTTTTGTCCGGCGACACCATGGCCGCCGCTGATTTGAAGCGGATTGGAAGAGGCATTTCGGCTTCGGATGCTCGTCGCGTCAATCGATTTCGCGCAGCCGGTATCCAACGCCGGTCTCGGTGGTGATATAGCGGGGCTGGTCGGGCGTTTTTTCGATCTTTTGCCTGATCTGCCGGACGTAGACTCTGAGATATTGAACGTCGGTGGAATCGCCCCAGACCTGCTTCAGCAGGAACTGGTGGGTGAGAACCTTGCCGGCGTGCTGCACCAAGGTGCGAAGAATGTCGTATTCCTTCGGCGAGAGCTTTATCTCCTTGTCCTCGACCTTGACGACGCGCTTCACCAGATCGACGGAGAGGTCGCCGGTTTGGAACACCGGTCTCTCACCCTGCTGCTGAAACTTGTGGCGAAGCGCTACGCGGATGCGTGCGACAAGCTCGTTCATACCGAACGGCTTGGTGACATAGTCGTCGGCGCCGAGTTCGAGGGCGGACACGATGCCGGCCTCATCAGTGCGGCTGGAAAGAATAACCACGGGAATGTCCAGGCCATCATCCCGCCATTTGCGCAGCAAATCATGGCCGCTCATGCCGGGGAGGCCGAGATCGAGCAGCACAAGGTCCGGCTTTTCCGTCTCGATGAGTTCAATCGCCGCCCTGGCGTTCGGCGCCTCGCTGATCGCATAGCCTTGGCTGCCAAGCCCGACGCGAAGCAGTTTCCGGATCGGCGGTTCGTCGTCGACCACCAATATCCTGACGTCCAGGCTCGTCATGCCAGATCGTCCATATTTTGATGGCCCGTCTCGGGTTCGCCGAGATTGGGCAGTTCCGCCGGCACCAGTTGCATCTTGATCGTGAAAACCGCCCCCGAGCGGTCGGACCTGTTTGCCGCCAAGAGCGTCCCGCCCATCGCTTCGATGAAGCCGCGGCAAATCGACAGGCCGAGCCCCGTGCCGGCACGCACCTGGTCACCCTTGCGCACACGGTAGAAAGTGTCGAAAACGCGCTCTAGATCCGCTGGCGGAATGCCTGGTCCCTCATCCATGATCTGCAGGATGACGAAGCCGTTGTCGGCCCAGGCTTGCAGGCGGATCGTCGAACCTGGCGGCGCGTATTTTGCAGCATTGTCGAGGAGGTTGAACAGCACCTGTTCGAACAGAACGGGGTCGACCCGCAACATCGGCAGATCCGATGGAATGTCGATCTCGGTCTTATGCTCGCCGACGAATTTGCGGGCCCGATACAGAGCTGAACCGACAATGTCGCCGAGATAGTGAAACGCATAGTTCGGCTCCATCGTGCCGGATTCGATCTTGGTCATATCGAGCAGATTGGCAATGAAGCGGTTAAGCCTCTCCGCTTCATCGAGCACGGTCGACAGCAGTTCCGTCCGGTCCTGCTCGGGAAGTGCGGCCTCGAAGTCCCTGAGTGTTCCGGCCGCGCCCATGATGGCGGCAAGTGGCGTCTTCAAATCGTGGGAAATGGAGGTGAGCAAGGCCGAGCGCAGACGGTCTGCCTCGGCCGCGAGCTTGGCCCGGTCAACATCGGCGACGAGCTGGATGCGCTCGATGGCGACCGCCGCCTGGTCGGCGAGCGCATCGAGCAGACGCTGCTGCTCGGGTGTCAGCAGCGGACCTTGCTTGTCGTTGTCGAGGCCGACAACGCCCACCGCCGTGCGTCCGGTCCGCAAGGGCAGATAGAGGCGCTTTGCTCCGGGCAGCGTGTCGGCGCCGCGCCCGGCGGCGCGGTTATGCTCCCAGGCCCAGCGGGCTGCTGCGATGTCGGCCTCGGCCAGCGTGTCGTCGGGTGGGTAGCCGGCTTTGACCGCAATTGTGCCGTTCTCCGGCAGAAGCAGCACCACGCGCAGCTTCAGCATCGAGGCGATCTGGAAGGCAGTCGCCCAGAGAACGTCATCAAGCGTCCCAGCGCCGGCGAGCTTCTTTGAGAAGAGATAAATATCTTCTGTGGCGCGTGCCCGCGAGCGCGCAGCGACCGCCTGACGCTGCACGCGCGCTGTTAGATTGCTGGCAATGACCGCAACAACCAGGAAGACAGCCAGCGCAACGATGCTCTCCGGATCCTCGATCGTCAGCGTGTAGCGTGGTTCCAGGAAGAAATAGTTGAAGGCAATGGCGCTGATGAGGCAGGCATACAAAGCCGGCCAGAGACCGCCGGTCACCGCCGACGTCAGGACCCCAATGAGAAAGATGATCGCCAGATTGCGGACGTCGAGAAACTGGTCGAGAAGAACGGCGAAGGCGAGCGAGCCAACAACATAGGCCGTGGCCCTGAGATAAGGCCAGATCTCGAACTGCCACTGCTCGTCCGCCGCCTTGACGGTCCTCGACGTCGCCTCGGCGTTGCGTTCGTTTCCCGAAATGACATGGACGCTGATGTCGCCGGCATTGCGGATGAGATCGTAAGTGAGCGAGCCTTCGATCAATTCCCGCCAGCGCGATCGGGTCGGCCTGCCGATCACGATATGGGTGAAGTTGTTCGCCGTCGCATGCCGAACGATGTCTTGCGCGACGTTCTGACCCGGAATGGTCGTCACCTCGGCACCGAGCTGCTCGGCAAGGCGCAGCTGCGTCGCCAGCCGATCCTTGTCCTCCTCGGGCATGGCCGCTGAATGAGGGGTATCGACATGAAGCGCCGTCCAAGGGGCGCGGAGCCGGTCGGCCAACCTCCGCGCATAGCGTACACGGGCCGCCCCGCCCGGACGCGCATCGACGCAGACGAGAACCCTTTCCCCCGCCGCCCAAGGCCCGGGTATCGCGTGGGCCTGCATGTGGGTCAGCAACTGCTCGTCGACCCGCTGGGCAGTGCGGCGGAGCGCCAATTCCCGGAGCGCCGTCAGATTGCCCGGCGAGAAATAGTTCTCGATGGCGCGCTGGGCGGTGCTGGGGATGTAGACCTTGCCTTCCTCAAGCCGTTTGATCAGATCGTCGGGGGTGAGGTCGATGATCTCGATGTCGTCGGCCTGGTCGATTATGGAGTCGGGGACAGTTTCCCGCACCCTGACGCGGGTGATCTGCGCCACGACATCGTTCAGGCTCTCGACGTGCTGGATATTCAGCGTCGTGTAGACATCGATGCCGTGCGTCAGGATTTCCTGGACGTCGAGATAGCGCTTGGGGTGACGGCTGCCGGCGACGTTGGTGTGGGCGAGTTCGTCGACCAGAACTAGCGCCGGGTGCCGGGCGAGGATGGCGTCGAGATTCATCTCCTCAAGGATCCGCCCCTTGTAATCGATCTCAAGGCGAGGAATGACCTCGTAGCCTTCGACCAGCGTCTGGGTTTCCTTGCGGCCGTGCGTCTCGACGATGCCGATCACCACGTCGACCCCGTCGGCCAGCCTGGCGCGGCCCGACATCAGCATCTCGTAGGTCTTGCCGACACCGGGGGCGGCGCCGAGAAATATCCTCAGGCGACCGCGCTCCTCCCGCTCGGCATGCTCGAGCAGCGCGTCGGGAGAGGGCCTGGTTTCGGCGGTGCGGCTGTCGTCTGGCATAAGGGTCAATCATGAACGGCGCCGGCTTCGGTGTCGATCCCGGCGCCGGTCCTTCACTGTTTCATCGCATCGTCCAGCGCAAGGTTGAGGGCCAGCACATTGACCACCGCCTCGCCGATGAATCCCAATTCGCGATCTTCGACATGGCTGTCGACAAGCGATTTGATCCTGGATTCATCGACGCCCCTGGCCTTGGCCACCCTGGCAACCTGAAAATAGGCCGCATCGGGGCTGATATGCGGATCGAGGCCGCTGCCGGACGTGGTGACCAGATTCATCGGTACCGGCTGGCTCGGGTTTTCGGCTCTCAGCTTTTCGGCGTCGCTCTTGATCCTGTCGATGAGCTTCGGGTTGGTCGGGCCGAGATTCGAGCCGCCCGAGGCGGCGGCATTGTAGCCGTCGCCGGCAGCCGACGGGCGGCCATGGAAGTAGCGGTCGCTTTCGAAAGCCTGGCCGATCAGCTCGGAACCGACGAGCTTGCCGTCCTTCTCGATCAGGCTGCCATTGGCCTGGCGCGAAAACAGCGCCTGGGCAATGCCGGTCATGCCGATCGGATAGACCAAACCCGTCAGAATGGTGAAGAAGACGATCATGACGATCGCGGGCCTGATTTGATTGAGCATCGACGAGGTTCCTTAGGCGAGACCGAGAGCGGTGATGGCCATGTCGATCATCTTGATGCCGACGAAGGGCACTACGACGCCGCCAAGGCCATAGACAATGAGATTGCGGCTGAGCAGCGCACCGGCGCCGACCGCGCGGTATTTGACGCCCCTCAGCGACAGCGGGATCAGCGCAATGATGATCAGCGCGTTGAAGATGATGGCCGAGAGGATAGCGCTCTGCGGCGTCGCCAGATGCATGACATTGAGCGCTTGCAGCGGCCCGGCGGTCTGGCCCGGGGCGATGTAGAAGACGGCGAATATTGCCGGGATGATGGCAAAATACTTGGCCACGTCGTTGGCGATGGAGAAGGTGGTCAGCGAGCCACGCGTCATCAGGAGCGCCTTGCCGATTTCGACGATCTCGATCAGCTTGGTCGGATCGCTGTCGAGATCGACCATGTTGCCGGCCTCGCGCGCCGCGACCGTGCCGGTGTTCATGGCAACGCCGACATCGGCCTGCGCAAGGGCCGGCGCATCGTTGGTGCCATCGCCGCACATCGCGACCAGTTTGCCTTTGGCCTGCTCGTCGCGGATCAGCTTCAACTTGTCCTCGGGCGTCGCCTGGGCAAGGAAGTCGTCGACGCCGGCTTCCGCCGCGATCGCCGCCGCGGTCATCGGATTATCGCCGGTGATCATCACCGTGCGGATGCCCATGCGGCGCAATTCGGCAAAGCGTTCTGCGATGCCGCCCTTGACGATGTCCTTCAGATGGACGACGCCGAGCAGGCGCCCGTCGCGCTCGACCGCGAGTGGAGTGCCACCCGATTTGGCGATCTCGTCGGCGATCGCCTGAAGGTCGCGGACGGTGTCGCTGCCGGGGCGCGTACTGCCTGTGGCAACGGTCGAGAGGTTGACGTGGGCAAGTACCGCATCGACTGCGCCCTTGCGGACTGAGGAGCCTTCCAGATCGACACCGCTCATGCGGGTTTGCGCGGTGAAGGGCACGAAAGTCGCGTGCAGGCTTGCCATGTCGCGGGCGCGGATGGCGTATTTTTCCTTCGCCAGGACGACGATCGAGCGGCCTTCCGGCGTTTCGTCGGCAAGCGAGGCAAGCTGAGCCGCGTCGGCCAGTTCCTGTTCGGTGACGCCCTTGACCGGACGAAATGCCGTCGCCTGACGGTTGCCCAGCGTGATGGTTCCGGTCTTGTCGAGCAGCAGCGTGTCGACATCGCCGGCCGCCTCGACGGCGCGGCCCGACATGGCGAGCACGTTGAAGCGCACCAGGCGGTCCATGCCGGCAATGCCGATAGCCGACAGCAGGGCGCCAATTGTGGTCGGGATCAGGGTAACGAACAGGGCGACCAGCACGGTCACCGAGATATAGCCGCCCGAATACGAGGCGAAGCTCGGGATCGTCGCCGTCGCCAGCACGAAGATCAGCGTCATGCCGACGAGCAGGATGTTGAGCGCGATCTCGTTGGGTGTCTTCTGGCGCTCGGCGCCCTCGACCAGCGAGATCATGCGGTCGAGGAACGTATGACCGGCAGCCGCAGTGATGCGCACGCGGATCCAGTCGGACAAGACCTGCGTGCCGCCGGTCACCGCCGAACGATCGCCTCCGGATTCGCGGATGACCGGTGCGGATTCGCCGGTGATGGCCGCCTCGTTGACCGACGCCACGCCTTCGACCACCTCGCCGTCCGAGGGGATGATGTCGCCGGCTTCGACAAGCACGATGTCGCCGACCTTCAGGCTGGTGCCGGGCACCAGTTTGAACTTGCTGCGGTCGCCACCGTTCAACAGCTTGGCCTGCGTCTCGGTTCGCGCCCGACGCAGCGAGTCAGCTTGCGCCTTGCCGCGGCCTTCGGCCACCGCTTCGGCGAAATTGGCGAAGAGCACGGTGAACCACAGCCAGATGATGATCTGCAGCATGAAGCCAAGATCGCCGCCGCTGGTAACAAGATCCTTGACGAACAGCACGGTGGTGAGCGCCGAGACGACGGCGACGACAAACATCACCGGGTTTCGCATCAAGGTGCGCGGGTTCAGTTTTCTGAAGGAACCGCCGATAGCGGGCCACAGAATGCGGGTATCCATGATGCTCACGGATTTCGACGGGCTCATTTGGTAGCTCCAGTGTCGATGTTGTTGACCGGTCGATCGTGTGCCGAACGAAGGTGCGGCGGCCCGTAAGCCAGCAGCCAGATCATGATCAAGGCTGCCGCAATAGCGAGGAATGTGGACAGCGTCGGGAAAGGAGGGGGTGTTTTCTCCCCCTCCGGCTCGGGGCGATGCCGGACCTTTCGAGGTATGATCTTGAACCAGGGCATGGCCGTTTCAGAATGTCTGACCGTTGATCATCGCCAGGTGCTCGACGATCGGTCCGACCGCCAGGGCCGGGAAGAAGGTCAGGCCGCCGACGATCAGGATGACACCGGCCAGCAGCCCGACGAACAGCGGACCGTCGGTCGGGAAGGTGCCGGCGGAGGCAGGGACGGTCTTCTTCGCAACCAGCGAGCCAGCAATCGCCAACGCCGGAATAATGACCAGGAAGCGGCCCATCAGCATGCCGATGCCGAGCGTTATGTTGTACCAGGGCGTGTTGCCGCTGAGGCCGCCAAAGGCGGAGCCATTGTTCGCCGCGGCCGAGGTGTAGGCATAGAGAACCTCGGAGAAGCCGTGCGGGCCGGCGTTGGCGATGGAAGCAACGCCGGTCGGCAGCATGACCGCGACAGCGGTGAAGATCAGCATTGCAAGCGGCAGGCAGAGCACGGCCAGCATAGCCATCTTGACCTCCTTGGCCTCGATCTTCTTGCCGAGATATTCGGGCGTGCGTCCGACCATCAGCCCGGCGACGAAAACGGCAATGACGATGAACATCAGGATACCGTAGAAGCCGGCGCCGACGCCGCCGACAATGACCTCGCCGAGCTGCATGTTGATGATGGGGATCATGCCGCCGAGTGCGGTGAAGCTGTCATGCATGGCGTTGACCGCGCCGCAGGATGCGGCCGTGGTGATGACGGCAAACAGTGCCGACAGGGCGATGCCGAAGCGGCTCTCCTTGCCCTCCATGTTGCCGCCGTCGACGCCCAGCGCATGGACGAGCGGATTGCCGGCGGTTTCCGCCCAGTAGCAGACGGCAACGCCGGCGATGAACAGCACGCCCATAGCCGACAGAATTGCCCAGCCCTGGCGCTGGTTGCCTACCATGCGGCCGAAGACATTGGTCAACGCCGCGCCGAGGGCGAAGATCGTCACCATCTGGATCAGGTTGGAGATTGCATCGGGATTTTCGAAGGGATGCGCTGCATTGGCGTTGAAGAAACCGCCGCCATTGGTGCCGAGCATCTTGATGGCAACCTGGGAAGCGACCGGCCCGACCGCGATAGTCTGTTGCGCGCCTTCGAGCGTCGTCGCGTTGACGTAGGCAGCGAGCGTCTGCGGCATGCCGAGATAGACATAGACCAGAGTCAACACGGTGCAAAAGGGCAAAAGCAGGTAGAGCGTGCCGCGGGTCATATCGACCCAGAAATTGCCGATCGATTTGCCTGAGGCCCTGGCAAAGCCGCGGATCAATGCGACCGCAATGGCGACGCCAGTCGCCGCCGACAGAAAATTCTGCACGGTCAAGCCGGCCATCTGCACGAGATAGGACATCGTGCTTTCGCCGCCGTAGTTCTGCCAGTTGGTGTTGGTCATGAAGCTGGCGGCGGTGTTGAAGGCCAGCCCAGGTTCGACGGCGGTCATGCCGGCCGGATTGTAGGGCAGGCCGCCTTGCAGCCGTTGCAGCGAATAGAGCACCGGGAAGCCGGCCAGGTTAAAGAACAGCAGGGCCGCGGCGTAGGAAGTCCAGTGCTGCTCCTCGCGCTCGCTGGTCCCTGATATGCGGTAGAGCCCGCGCTCGAGCGGGGCCAGAATTGACGACAGGAATGTGCGCTCGCCGCTGAAAACGCGATGCATGTAGCCGCCGAGCGGCTTGGCCAGCAGAACGACGATCCCGCAATAGACGAGGATCTGCAGCCATCCGTTGATTGTCATGGGGTTGGCTCCTTGCCAGCGGAGATCAGAAGCGTTCCGGGCGAACGAGGGCGTATGTCAGGTAGGCGAGAAGAAACAAGGTCACGGCGCCGCCGAGGATATAGTCGAAAAGCATGTTACGATCCCCTAAACTTACAGCTTGTCGCAAGCTTTGATGTAGCCGAAGCATAGAGCAAAGAACGCGATTCCAATCGCGACAACAACTATGTCCACCGCGCATTTTCCTTATGTTGTATTTGTTTGTTTACTTTAACAAACTATCCAAACTCGTCGCCGCATCATGTCGGCGGCTGGATACATCGCTCCGGCGAATATGGATCAAAGTGCCATAAAGGTTCGAGACGGGACGCGGAGCAAAGAAATCAAAATCCCATAAGGATTTCGCCGCCTCGGCGCTGGCCACAGCTTCAGGGGGGAAAGTGCGCGCCGGCGCGCGAAGCTGCCGGAGCTCAGTTCGCGCGGGTGTAGATCACCGCGTAGTAGTCCGCATAGGCCCGCTTCCAGCCCAGTTCGTCGAAGAACGGAATGCGGCTGTCGTCGGCGGTCAACAATGCCCAGCCTATCGTATATTTGTCGAGTTGGGCTTTCAGGATCGGCTTGCCCCGGCTGTGCCCCGTCTGCTCATCCGTTTCCGTAAAGCCATTCAGGAAGAGCTGATCCGCCCGGCCGTCGATAAACGTCCTGATGCCATGGAAAATCAGCGTGCCGCCGAAATCGTAGGAGTTCAGCAGATTGCCCGACAGATTATGGGTTTGGGCAAAGGCCAGTGCGTCCCTCGCCGAGGTCTTCTGGCTCGGCGCGACCGGATAGGTCGTGAAGGCGGCAGCCGCCAAAACCAGCAAAACGGCAAGTCCAGCACAAATCCTGGAAAATTGTCGTGCGAAAAATTGTTCAAGTCCGTCACGCTTTTCCGCCGCCCATTTCTCGGCTGAAAGCGCTGGATATTGTTGCGCGACCTCGACGGCAAGGACCACCGGCACGAGAAGAAAGAACAGGTACATGAACCGTATGTGGGTGAGATAGACGTGCAACGTGAAGACAAGGAACAGCGCCTTGGCCCAGCCAATGCGCAATCTCGACACGAGCAGCCCGAAAAACGCCACCAGCAGGGCCACCTCCTGGGGGGTGTGCCGCGAGGCGTCGAAGGGTTGCCACTCCGCAATGTAAGGCACCGCCTCATTGCCATAGGCCACGGTGAATGTGGCGAGTATGGCCTTGACGCCATAGGGATTGAGCAGGCTGACCAGCGGGCAAAGCAGCCCGAAAACGATCCACTTGGCCAGCAGCCGGGGGTTCGACAAGCGTGTGCGCATGACGAGATCGAGGCCGGCGAAGGCGGCGATGACGAAACCGAAGGTGAAGGTGGCATGGAGATTGGCCCACAGGCATAGCAGCGCCAGCAGCCATAAGGGCGGTGCTTTCTCGTTGCGTGCGGCCTGGAAAAGACCGGCGGTCCAGACGACGATGATGGGCAAGGTAAAGATGTGCGGCCGGGCGACATAGATTGGCCCGATCAAGAGCGCGAGAACCAGCGTCAGTCCTATCGCCAGCGTCGGCTTCAACCACGCGCCGAGATACCACGACGTCAAGAAGACCGTCAGCGCGATTACTGCAGTCGCCAGCAGCACCACGCCGTTCCAGCCGCCGGCTTCAAAGGCAATTGCAAGGAGAACCTGGCTAAGCCATTCCTTGGCGATCCATGGCTGGCCGGCAAAAGTGTAGGAATAGATGTCGACGGTAGGGAATGTGCGGCTTGCCAGCATATCCATGCCGACCTTGATGTGCCACCAGCTATCAGGATCCTGCAGGAGGGAGGTGGCAAAGGCGAGGAGCGCCGCCGCCATCACGACCGCCGCCAGCAGGCAAAACACCAGCCTCACACGCCGTATGTCGTCTATCGATGGCCTCGCCTCACCAGATATCCCGCGCATATGGCATCCCTGAGCCGCGATAGCGGAAGGGATAGGCCGAATTTGTTAGAAAACCGATAAGCTGCAGGATTGCGGCCACAACCCTGTGCCGCGCGTCCAATCGGCTCGGCGGCTTAGCCCTCGGCCTTGAAGTTCTTGGCTTCCTTCTCGACCTTCGGGTTGTCCTTGCCGTGCTTGCGCATCAGATCCTTCGCCTGCTTCGGCGAAACGTCGGTGGTTTCGGCCAGACGCAGAGCCTCCTTTTCGTCCGCATCGCGCGTCTTGCGGTCGGCCATTGTGGTTTTCTTGTCAGCCATTACGACGCTCTTATGCTTTCGGCGATTTCGTTCAGCACCTTGCGGTCGGTGCCGTGGCGCTTGATCAGCGTGCGTGCCTGATCCGGGGTGATGCCCGCTTCCTCGGCGAAGTGACGTACCTCGTAGTCTTCGCCGCCCGCCATTCGTGAGCGGTCGCGACTGTCGGTCTTGGTTTTGTCGTCGGCCATGGCAGCTCTCCTCATCTCGACGAGAGCATAACGGGCAAGATTTCAGCGAGTTCCTTCGAGCGTGTCGCCCAATTACCGCCTTCGGGCATGACCCGGCATGCGCGGCGGTTTGCTCAAAGCAGGGGCTTGGCGTCAGGCCGGCCTTCGCGCACAAATAGGCTGGCCTCTTTGGCGGCGCTGCCAACCGCCCGCCACTGCTCCTGGGCGCAGCCTGGTATTCGTTCCGGATTGCTAATGGGAGCGATGGTCGAACACGACGCCCATGGTCCTACCAACGGCCGTCATGACGATAAGCTCGACCAGATCGTCGTCACTGTTGCCGCAGGCCGGGGCCGTCCTGCGAACGATGTCCAGCATCGCCCTCGTCGATATGGTGTCGCCGGCACCGAACCGTGAAAGCGCAGATGAAACAAGCTCTTGGGCCGTCAAGTCGGCGACGGTCACCCTCTGCACCACGTTCATTGGCTTCCTCCCACCATGAACCCTCTCCCGGGAGAATGATACGCCGAACGTCGCGTTTCGCCAGCAAAATGGTGGTCCTACCAGCGCGTGGGCAGCGACCGAAATCGTCGGTTTTGCGGGAGGCAATCCGGGCGCGAGGCGGCAGCGCTTTTGTGCCATGCGACTTCGCCATAGACCCAATCCCGGCGGCCGGGATCGGTCTCAATTTTATTTACTGGCAGTCTAATGCTTGGCAGTGTGGTCTGCTCGGTTGCGGCCGAAGCCGGCGCAGCAAGAACCACGGTGCGGGCAGAACCGGTCTGTCTTTTTTGTTTGACGCAATTCCGGACGGAAAGCCGTTCACACGTTTTCCTGGAATTGCTTGTCTTGTGACTCTAGGCGGCCAGGTCGCTCGGAAGCTTGCCGCCATTTTCGGCCAGCTTTTTCATCAGTGCGTCGTGCAGCCACAGATTCATCGTTACAGTGTCGTTCATATCGCCGGTGTAGTTCAGCTCGTGGGCAAGCTCCTTGCGGGCGCCGAGGCTGCTGTCGATATTCAGAGCCTTCATCAGGTCGACGATCGAATTCTTCCAGTTGAGTTTCTGCCCCTTCACGGCCACCGCCTTGTCGAGAATGGCAGCGATGTCCGGGGCAGAGGACGGCGCGGCCGGAGCCGGGGTTGCAGCCGGGGCGGATCGGGTAGGCGCCGTCGGCTGGGTGGCCGTGCTCGAAGCAGGCGCGGGAGACGGTTGCGCCGGCGGCGCTTCGGCCGCAACCGCGTTTCCGAAAATCGCACCTTTGATACTGTCGAAAATGCCCATTGCTATCTCCTGTGTTGGCTCGACGGTGTGTTGCCTTGACGGTCGGTGGGGCGACCGTTGCCGAATGCCGCATTGAGCGCCCTGGTTGTACCAGACCACGAACGCAACGCAGGGGCAACTCAAAACTGACTAAAAGGTAAAGGCTTGGTTGCATTGGGGGATCGGCTCAGTGATCCGGCCCGAGAGTAGAATAGATTGGATCGCGGCCCGACAAATCGTCACGCGCAATGGACGAGGGAACGGTCAGCAGCCAGTTTTGCTGACGCAGACCAGAAAAATCATCTAGATTCGTGTTCGCAATTCGCTGAGAGGAACGAAGCCATGACAGCAGTCGTCGCATCCGACAGGCTCGAACGTTCGCTGGTTTGGGCAGAGGACGATCCGTCGGTCAAATGGGCTGGCGCTTTCGCGGTTTACGGCGGGCACGGCACCACCCAGTCCTCGGTCATTGTCTACGAGATCGAGCCCGGCAAGCGGCTTGGTTGGCACACCGACGCCACCGAAGAGACGCAATACATCATCGCCGGCACCGGCGAGCTGTACATCGAGGGCGGCAGCACCCACCCGGTCGGGCCCGGCAGCGTCCTGGTACTTCCGACGCCGGTCCGGCACGACCTCGTCAACACCGGCACCGAACCCCTGCGCGCCGTCGCTTTCTTTGCGGCGGCGATGTTCACGCAGACATTCGACGATGTCATGCTGCCGCCGAAATCCCATGTCCTCGGCACGCCCAATCGTGCGGGCTGAATGCGTGCCGGCGAGAATCACTAGGCCTGCGGATTGCGGACTCGGAGCTGATATGAGCGCGCGCGCGGCCGGCAAGCGGTTTGGCGTCGTTACGCGCTCGCGTCATGGGCGGACCGGCTGATGGCGCCCGTCAAGGTCGATCCCGCCAAGGTGCGCGAGTTCAGGGATGCCGAAAGCTTCCATGCCTGGCTTGGCGAGCATCACGACAGCGAGGACGAAGTCTGGATCAAGATCCATAAGCTCGATTCGGGACTGCCGTCGATCACGCCGAAGCAAGCCATCGACGTGGCGTTGTGCTGGGGCTGGATCGATGCGGTGCGCAAGGCCTTGGACGGCAAAAGCTACCTGCAGCGCTACACCCCGCGCGGCAGGAAGAGCACCTGGAGCCAGATCAATGTCGACAATGTCGCCCGGCTGATCGAGGAGGGCCGGATGATCGAGCACGGGCTGAAGCAGGTCGAGGCAGCCAAGGCCGATGGCCGCTGGGCGCGCGCTTACAAGAGCGGCAAGGAGATGAAGATCCCCGACGACCTCCAGGCGGCAATAGACGCCGAGCCCAGGGCGAAAGAGATGCTGGCAAAGCTCAGCGGGCAAAACCGCTTCGCGCTAGCCTTCCGCACCCACAACATGAAAACCGAAGCCGGACGCAAGAAGAAGATCGCGGCGTTCGTGGAGATGCTGAAGCGCGGCGAGACCATCTATCCGCAGGGCAGAAAGTGACATCTGACGAGGCGTGCCGGCGCTGCGTCTTGTACTTGTCCCTACCGGCGAGCCCCGAACGCGGCCGGATCGCTGCTCAAGCCCACCTTCGATCCTGGCGATGTCGCAGACGATTGTTTTCGGCGAGCGTCGCCTGCCATTTCGACACCATCTCTCATTCGTTTAATCGATGCAGGAAAAAGTCTCGTCCTCACAGTCGGCATAGTATATTAGCAGGCGCTGTTATGAGGTTTTTGCCCGTTCAGGAGCCGACTGGCACGTGGGCCGTGTTTGATGCGACCGTGGACGTGCCTGCGGATTTCGCTGGCAGTTGCCTTATCGGCTTGCCGCGGGAGCGGGCGGAGTGGCTCGCAGCAAGAGCCAATCGAGATGCTGCAAAAGGCACTTCGATTTGCCGGTTGTCAGCTGCCGGACCGGCACAAGCCGCGGTTCTTAGACTTAGACCGATAGGAGAGATTTCGATGATGCAAGAAAGGGTAATGGCGGCTGCGTTGGCAGCCAGGAATCAGGAAGCGGATATTCGTGGTGTCTTCGACATCACCAACAAAACCGATGCGCCAATTGGCCCCCGCCGATTGGGCGAGGCTATCCACTTTGTCGCCAATGCACCTATCGTTGGCTATGATGTTCACGCCGCCGTCATCAGATATGGCCCACTCGGAACCCCCAGCCTCAGAGCAACAGATTGCGCACAGCTGTGGGAGAAGTTCGGCGAGGCCTTGCTGCAACACTGACGGGCAGACCTTTGGCGCGTATGGTACCACCATCGTGCAGGACACTTTCCTGGCGAGAACGACATGAAGCCTGCCCGGTAATGTTGCAATTAAATTAGCGTGAGTGCATATTTTTTGCTGGCTGGACTCGCAACCGGCCAGGCCCGGCGGCCGGCCGCCAACGGGCTGTCTGGCCGGCGACAAATGGCTCCGCAGGCTCGACGGTCCCTTGGCAAGATCGCCGGAACCACAGCATGATGCGGCAAAACGGGTTTGGGAGAATGACATGCCGAAGGTTTCGGAACTCTTTTTCAAGACAGCCATCATCTTTCTTATTCTGGGAATTGCAGCTGGCCTGCAGATGGCAATTTCAGGCGATCACGGCGCGTTTCCGGCTCACGCGCACATCAACCTGCTGGGCTGGGTCACCAGTGCAATATTCGGCGGCTATTATGCGCTGAACCCGGCGAAGGCTGCCCGCAGGAGCGCGATGATCCACTATGGCGTCTACAATCTCGGCCTGGTCGTGATGCTGCCGGCGCTTTACCTGATGCTGCAGGGAAATCCGGCGCTCGAGCCGATCGTGGCCACCGGCTCAATGATCGTCGCTGTCGCCGTGCTGATCTTTGCCTTCGTGGTTTTCTCCGCCGAAACAGAGCGCTCGGTCTCGGGAATACAAGCGGTCCCGCGCTAGACGGGGCGGCGCCGGTGCCGAGTCGACCAAGCCCGTGCTTCTGGTGAAGCGCGGGCCGATTGGTTGTAGGCTGATCTGAGGTAAGGGTGCGGCGAAGATGAAAGCCGCTCAGTAGCCTTCGCGCGCCCCTCTGCCTGCCTGCCTCAAGATACTGCATCGCAGCGGCAGTCGCCGTCCAGTGTCCCTTCAGACTCGGCGAGCCGGTGAGATTTAACTGGCGGAGAGAGCGGGATTCGAACCCGCGTTACGGTTTCCCGTAAACACACTTTCCAGGCGTGCGCCTTCAACCACTCGGCCACCTCTCCGTCCTTTTAGCATTTTCGACGCGGCCGGTTTCGCCGCGCGGGTTGGGGAGATGCATCTCCTTTGGGATTCCGGCCGGAATTCCGGCCGTGGGCGCCGTCAACCAGCGGATACCCTTTCCCCGCACCCGAGCCGTCAAAGCAACAGGCGCGGGGCTCATCTAGTCGATCCGGTGCCGAATGCCAAGACATAACGGCAGTCTATTCGCTTTGCCGGATAGGGATGCTCAGCCCATGTTATCGGAGCACCCGTTGGGAGCCTATCGAAACGATCGGCGGAGGTGTGCTTGCCGTCCGGCGCGCCACCGGTTCCGGCGAACCGGCGGTCGCGGGTTCAACTTCACGTGTCGCGATTGCGGATAAAGCGCGCAGGTCCTATTTAACAGTCCGACACGACATTCTGATAAACTCCTGGGGAGGAAGGGTCCGGATGTTCCGCTTCGTCTTTCGTTTCGCTGCAATGGTCGCGCTTTCGGTTTCGGTCATCATGGCCGTGCTCGATGCGACCCGCTCGGTGGCGGCTTCGGCGCTGGTGATGACCCCGCTCAACACCAGCTGGCTCGCTGTTTCGCCGGATACGCGCAGCGCCTTCGAAAGCTTCGTCCGCGATAAGATCAACCCGCTGCTGTGGGACGGTGCCATCGCCTGGGTGCTCAGTCAGCCCGGCTTTGCCGTGTTCGCGGTGCTGGCGTTCATTCTTTATGCCATCGGTTACAGGCGGCAGCGCCCCAGCGGGCGGTTCGCCGCAACCTGACATTTCCAGCCTGACCCGGTGTTCCCGTACCAGGAAGGCTCAACCAAAAAGAAAAGGAAGCCACACATGTTTCTCAGCGACATGCTGAACAAGAAGCTCAACCTGCCGAAACCCTCCGAGGCGTTGCCCGGCCGCGACCGGCCGATCCCGACGGCATCGAAGCACTTTGTCTCGAACAGGCCGCTCAAGGGTCCTTATCCCGAAGGGATGGAAACGGCGATGTTCGGGCTGGGCTGCTTCTGGGGCGCCGAGCGCCTGTTCTGGCAAGTCGAGGGCGTCTGGGTCACGGCGGCCGGCTATGCCGGCGGCGTCACGCCCAACCCGACCTATCAGGAAACCTGCACGGGGCTCACCGGCCATGCCGAAGTCGTGCTCGTCGTCTACGACCCCAAGATCGTGTCCTATGCCGAGCTCTTGAAGCTGTTCTGGGAAAGCCACGACCCGACGCAAGGCATGCGCCAGGGCAATGATGTCGGCACCACCTACCGCTCGGCGATCTATACGTTCAACGACGCGCAGTACCAGGCGGCGCTCGCCTCGCGCGATGCCTACGAGGGTTCGTTGCGCGGCGCCGGACGCGGCAAGATCACCACGGAGATCGCGCCGGCGCCGGAATTCTACTTCGCCGAGGAAGACCACCAGCAATATCTGGCGAAGAACCCCTACGGCTATTGCGGCCTGCAGGGAACCGGCGTCTCCTGCGCCATTCCGGCCGCCGTCTCCGCCTGATTTTATGCCCCTGACGCAAGGAATATGCTGTGGCGCCGCGATGCGGCGCCATGCTTTTCCAAAGGGTCAAAATTCCACGTGAATTTTGTTTCGGGCCGTGCCAGATTGACCCGAAGCGGGAGGAAGACACTCCTGCCCGACGCCGTATGCCTGCCGGAGAACCGGGCCGGAATGCGGTGCATAATGGACAAATAACTGACAGGGGTGTGGATCACATGAAACGTATCGTTCTCGGCCTTATGGCCGCAGCTGCAATGGTTCTTCCGGCCTTCGCCGCGGACATTCAACCCGCGATCCTCTATGATCTCGGCGGCAAGTTCGACAAATCGTTCAACGAGGCGTCGTTCAACGGCGCTGAAAAGTTCAAGACCGAGACCGGCATCCCCTATGTGGAATTCGAGGTCAGCAACGCCACCCAGCGCGAGCAGGCGCTACGCCGTTTCGCCGAGGACGGTCGCAACCCCATCGTCATGGCGGGCTTCTCGTGGGCTGACGCGCTTGACAAGATCGCCACCGAGTTCCCCGACACCAAATTCGCCATCATCGACATGGTCGTCGACAAGCCCAATGTCCGCTCGCTGGTCTATAAGGAGCAGGAAGGCTCCTACCTCGTCGGCGTGATGGCGGCGATGGCTTCCAAGACCAAGAAGGTCGGCTTCGTCGGCGGCATGGACATTCCGCTGATCCGCAGGTTCGGCTGCGGCTATGTCGGCGGCGCAAAGGCGGCCGGCGCCACCGACGTCATCCAGAACATGACCGGCGATACGCCGGCAGCCTGGAACGATCCGGCCAAGGGCGGCGAGATCGCCAAGACGCAGATCGACCAGGGCGCCGACGTGGTCTACGCGGCGGCAGGCGGCACCGGTGTCGGCGTGCTGCAGGCAGCGGCCGACGCCGGCAAGCTCGGCATCGGCGTCGATTCCAACCAGAACGGCCTGCAGCCCGGCAAGGTGCTGACCTCCATGGTCAAGCGCGTCGACGTTGCCGTCTACAACACCTTCATGGATGCCAAGGACGGCAAATTCACGGCCGGCGTTAACGATCTCGGCCTCAAGGAAGGCGGCGTCGACTACGCCATGGACGACAACAACAAGGCGCTTGTCGACGATGCAATGAAGGCGGCGGTCGAAAAAGCCAAGGCCGACATCATCGCCGGCACCATCAAGGTGCACGACTACATGTCGGACAATGCCTGCCCGTATTGATCGATTGCCGTTATTGATCGACTGGTACTGCTGAACTGACGAGCCGCCGGGTGAAAGCCCGGCGGTTTTGTCTTGTCGGCCCGCCTCACCAGTGCGGCGGCTTTGTCACCGGCACGTCGGGTGCGGCCTGTTCCTCCAGCGCCAGGAAGCGCTCGGCCAGCGCGTCGAGCTTGCGCTGCATGCGCTCGATCACCTTCCACTGCTCGGCGATCTGGCCGGACAGTTCCTCGATGGTCTTCTCCTGCTCGGCGGCGCGGATTTCCAGCGTCGTCAGCCGGTCGTCGGGCATGGTCATGTGAAATCCTCGATCAGGCGATTGTGCAGGGGTGCGGCCACGTTGGAAATTGACAAGCATGGCGGGATTTGTCGAGAGTGAACCCTGCTCCGGCCAATTGGTACGGACCCAATTGGCACAGACTGGGCGTCATGCTAGGCGTTTGACCAAGCGGTAAAAAAATAACAGTGGGAACAGGCTGCATGGCGCAAGCCGCAATCGAGCTGATCGGCATCGACAAGAGCTTTGGCGCCGTGCGCGCCAACCGCGACATCAATCTGGAGATTATGCGCGGCACTATCCATGGCATAGTCGGCGAAAACGGCGCCGGCAAGTCGACGCTGATGTCGATCCTCTATGGTTTCTACCAGGCCGATTCCGGCGAAATCCGTGTCGGTGGGCAGCCGGCATCGATCAAGACACCGAACGATGCGATCGCGCTCGGCATCGGCATGGTGCATCAGCATTTCATGCTGGTCGACAATTTCTCGGTGCTGGAAAACGTCATTCTCGGCGCCGAAAGCGATGCGCTGCTGAAGAAGAGCATCGCCAAGGCGCGTTCCGAGCTGGAGCGGCTCGAGCGCGAATACGGGCTCGAAGTCGATCCGGACGCCATCATCGAGGAGTTGCCGGTCGGCCTGCAGCAACGCGTCGAAATCCTCAAGGCGCTCTATCGCGGCGCCGAGATCCTGATCCTCGACGAGCCGACAGGCGTGCTGACGCCGGCCGAGGCCGACCACCTGTTCCGCATCCTCAGGCAGCTGAAGGAGCAGGGCAAGACGATCGTGCTGATCACCCATAAGCTGCGCGAGATCATGGCGATCACCGACACCGTCTCGGTGATGCGCCAGGGCACGATGGTGGCGACCAGGGAGACCAAGAAGACCACGGTCGAGGAACTGGCCGAGCTGATGGTCGGCCGGCGCGTGCTGCTGCGCGTCGAGAAGGGCGAGGCGAAGGCCGGCGGCGTCAAGCTCGCGATCAAGAACCTGACGGTGAAGGATTCCCGCGGCGTCACCATGGTCGACGACGTCTCTTTCGATGTCCATGCCGGCGAGATCGTCGGCATTGCCGGCGTCGCCGGCAACGGGCAGTCCGAATTGCTCGAGGCGATTTCCGGCATCAGGCATGCCGTTTCGGGCTCGGTCATGCTCGACGGCAAGCCGATCGACCTCACCGGCGCCGCCGACCCTGGCGAGCTGCGCGAGCGCGGCCTTGCCCATGTGCCGGAGGACCGCCATCATGTCGGGCTGGTGCTGGCCTTCGAGGAGAACGAGAATTCGATCCTCGGCTACCAGGACGACGAGCGCTATCTGAAGGGGCCGTTCCTTGACATTGACGCCATCCGTAACGATGCCCGGGACAAGATCGTCAAATATGATATCCGCCCGACGGACTGCCGCCTCAAGACCGCCAATTTCTCCGGCGGCAACCAGCAGAAGATCGTGCTTGCGCGGGAAATGGAACAAGATCCCGGCGTGTTGATCGTCGGCCAGCCGACGCGCGGCGTCGATGTCGGAGCCATCGAATTCATCCACAAGCGCCTCATCGCCATGCGCGACCAGGGCAAGGCGGTGCTGGTGGTTTCGGTCGAGCTCGACGAGATACGCTCGCTGTCCGACCGCATCCTGGTGATGTTTGCCGGCCGCATCGTCGGCGAACGCGGCCCCGACGCGACCGAGGGCGAGCTCGGCCTGCTGATGGCCGGCGTCGAGCAGCGCGAGGCGGCGGAATGAGCACTCCCTATGCCAAGCTGCCGGCCTGGGCCGACTACGTCCTGATCCCGCTGATCAACCTGTTCGTCGCCTTCGTCGTTGCCGGCTTCGTCGTCATATTGGTTGGCGAGAACCCACTGCGCGCAGCCGTCGTCCTGGTCGAGGGTGCCTTCGGCCGCGGCCAAGGCATCGCGTTCACGCTTTTCTATGCCACCACCTTCATCTTCAGCGGGCTTTCGGTGGCGGTTGCGGCGCATTGCGGCCTGTTCAACATCGGTGGCGAGGGCCAGGGCTATATCGCCGGTCTCGGCATTGGCATTGTTTGCCTGGCCTTCGACAGCGTGCTGCCTTGGTGGCTGACCTTCCCGATCGCCATTATCGCCGCCGCGGCGATGGGCGCGCTGTGGGCGCTGATCCCGGCCTATCTGCAGGCCAAGCGCGGCTCGCACATCGTCATCACCACCATCATGTTCAATTTCATCGCCGCCAGCGTCATGGTCCGTGCGCTGGTCGGGTACTTGAAGCCCCCCGCCTCGATGGCACCGCAGACGCGCACCTTTCTCGAAGGCGCGCAACTGCCGAAGCTCAACTGGGTCATCGAGTTGTTCGGCGCCAAAATCCGTTCGGCGCCATTCAACGTCAGTTCCCTGCTGGCGCTAGCCATGGCCTTCCTGGTGTGGGTGCTGATCTGGCGCACCAAGCTCGGCTACGAGATGCGCACCTATGGCCACAGCCCGAAAGCGGCGCGCTATGCCGGCATTTCGGAGATCCGCATCATCATTATCGCGATGATGATCTCGGGCGCGCTAGCCGGCATGATGGCGCTCAACCCGACGATGGGCGACCAGCACAATGTCGCACTCGAATTCGTTTCGGGCGCCGGTTTCGTCGGCATCGCGGTGGCGCTGATGGGCCGCCTGCATCCGGTCGGCATCGTCATGGCGGCAATATTGTTCGGCATGCTCTACCAGGGCGGCGCCGAACTCGCCTTCGAGATGCCGGCGATCAGCCGCGACATGATCGTCATCATCCAGGGCCTGGTCATCCTGTTCGCCGGTGCGCTCGAGCATATGTTCCGGCCCTATGTCCAGGCGCTGTTCGCCTCGCTCAGCCCGAGATCGGTCGGCATGGAAGCGGTCAAGGGGAAGGGCGCCTGAGATGGATTTCTTCAACGCCATCGTGCAGGTCCTGGACTCGACCATCCGCCTGTCGGTGCCCTTGCTGCTCGCCTGCCTCGCCGGCCTCTATTCGGAGCGCGCCGGCGTCTTCGACATCGGGCTCGAGGGCAAGATGCTGGTCGGCGCCTTCGCCGGTGCGGCCGCCGCCTCGGTCTTCCACTCGGCCTATCTCGGCCTCGGCATGGCCATCCTCATTTCGGTTGCCTTCGCGCTGATCCACGGCTTTGCCTCGATCACCCATCGCGGCAACCAGATCGTCTCGGGTGTCGCGATCAATTTCATTGCCGCCGGATCGACGATCATGCTCGGCCAAGCCTGGTTCCAGCAAGGCGGGCGCACGCCGGCGCTGGCCGCCGGCGAGCGGTTCGAGGCAATCACCTGGCCGGGCGCGGAGGCGTTCAGGAGCGTGCCGATCCTCGGGCCGATCTATTCGGAACTCATCTCCGGCCATTCCGTGCTGGTCTATCTCGCCTTCCTGGCCGTGCCGTTCACCTGGTGGGTGCTGTTTCGCACCCGCTTCGGCTTGCGCCTGCGCGCCGTCGGCGAGAACCCCGCCGCCGTCGACACCGCCGGCATATCAGTCGCCTGGCTGCGCTACCGGGCGCTGATCTGCACCGGCGTGCTCACCGGCATTGCCGGCGCCTATCTGTCGATGGTGCAGAATGGCGGCTTCGTGAAGGACATGACCGCCGGCAAGGGCTACATCGCGCTGGCCGCGCTGATCTTCGCCAAATGGAAACCGGTCAACGCCATGTTCGCCTGCCTGCTGTTCGGCTTCCTCGACGCGGCGTCGATCCGCCTGCAAGGCACGCCACTGCCAATGATCGGCAAGGTGCCGGTGCAATTCATGCAGGCGCTGCCCTATGTGCTGACCGTCATCCTGCTTGCCGGCTTCATCGGCAAGGCAATCCCGCCGCGCGCCGGCGGCGTGCCGTATGTCAAGGAACGCTGATCTATCATGGCTCATGATCTGTTCGAAGCGGCGAAAGCCGCCATGGCCAAGGCCTATGCGCCCTATTCGAAATTTCCGGTCGGCGCGGCGTTGCGCACCGAGGACGGCCGTGTCTTCACCGGCGCCAATGTCGAGATCGCGTCCTATCCGGAGGGCTGGTGCGCCGAAACCACCGCGCTCGGCCACTACGTCATGGGCGGCGGCGGCAAGATCACGGAAATCGCCGTGATCGCCGAACGCGTGGCAAAATGCTCGCCCTGCGGCGGCTGCCGGCAGCGGCTGGCGGAATTCTGCCGGCCGGAGACGAAATTCTATCTCTGCGATGATAGCGGCGTGGTTGAGACCGTGACCATGGGCGAGTTGCTGCCATACGGGTTTGAAGGCGATGTGCTGAAATGAAGGAAGCGCTCGATCACCTCGTCGAAAGGCTGGACGGGCTGGCGCCGACCACCGCCTTGGTGCTGGGGTCAGGGCTTGGCGGGCTTGTCGACCAGGTCGAGGATGCGGTGCGCATCTCCTACGCCGACTTGCCGGGGTTTCCCCGAAGCGGAGTCAGCGGCCATGCCGGCGAGGTGGTGGCGGGGCTCTTTGCCGGCACGCCGGTGCTGATGCTGTCCGGCCGGGCGCATTATTACGAGCACGGCAACGCCGCGGCGATGCGGCCGGCACTCGAGGTGCTCGCCGGCCTCGGCATCTCCAGGCTGATCCTCACCAACGCCGCCGGTTCGGTCGATCCCGGGATGGGCCCGGGCTCGGTGATGCTGATCACCGATCACATCAATTTCTCGGGCTCCAACCCGCTGATCGGCGAACCGAGCGACCGCCGTTTCGTCGGCCTGACCGAAGCCTACGACGCCGGTCTCCGCTCCGCCATCGAGCAGGCGGCGAAGGCCACCGGTACCACGCTGCACAAGGGCGTCTATATGTGGTTCTCCGGCCCATGCTTCGAGACGCCCGCCGAGATCCGCATGGCGCGCGTCATGGGCGCCAACGCGGTCGGCATGTCGACGGTGCCGGAGGTCATTCTCGCCCGCTTCCTTGGGCTGCGCGTCGCCGCGTGTTCGGTCGTGACCAACCTTGCCGCCGGCATGACCGGAGCCGAGCTGTCGCACCAGGAGACCAAGGACATGGCGCCGGTCGGCGGCGCGCGGCTGGCGACCATTCTGCAGCGTGTTTTTCAGGACGGGCTTCCGGAGCACAGGGTCGACGCCTGATGCTTCCACAGGAAATCATCCGCCGCAAGCGCGATGGCCAGAAGCTCTCGGCTGAGGAGACAGCGTTCTTCATCGAGGGTCTGACCGCCGGCACAGTCACCGACGCGCAGGTCGGCGCCTTTGCCATGGCGGTGTTCTTCAACGGCATGAGCCGCGACGAGGCGGTGGCGCTGACTATGGCGATGCGCGATTCCGGCGATGTGCTCGACTGGTCGGATCTGCCCGGCCCGGTCACCGACAAGCATTCGACGGGCGGCGTCGGCGACAACGTCTCCTTGATGCTGGCGCCGATCGTCGCTGCCTGCGGCGCCTATGTGCCGATGATTTCCGGCAGGGGTCTCGGCCATACCGGCGGCACGCTGGACAAGATGGATGCCATCCCCGGCTATATCAGCCAGCCGGATGTTGCGCGCTTCCGCAAGACCGTGCTCGAAACCGGCTGCGCCATCATCGGCCAGACCGCCGACCTGGCACCCGCCGACGCCAGGCTCTACGCGATCCGCGATGTGACGGGAACGGTGGAATCGGTGCCGCTGATCACCGCCTCGATCCTGTCGAAGAAGCTGGCGGCCGGCCTTGGTTCGCTGGTGCTCGATGTCAAGGTCGGCAACGGCGCCTTCATGGAGAAATCGCGCGACGCAACCGCACTGGCCAACAGCCTGGTCGACGTCGCCAATGGCGCCGGCCTTAAGGCCTCGGCGCTGGTCACCGGCATGAACGAGCCGCTGGCGTCCGCCGCCGGCAATGCGGTCGAGGTGCGCAACGCCGTCGATTTTCTCACCGGCCGCTTTCGCGACCGGCGGCTGGAGGACGTGACACTGGCGCTGGCCGCCGAGATGCTACAATCGGCAGGCCTGGTATCGTCCAACCAGGACGGCCTGCGCCGCGCCGCCGAAACGCTGGCCGGCGGCCGCGCCGCTTCCATCTTCGCGCGCATGGTGGCGGCACTGGGTGGTCCCGTCGACTTTGTCGACAATCCGGAAAAATATTTGCCGAAAGCGGCAACGGAATTCGCGGTCAAGGCGAGCGCGAATGGCTTTGTCACCGGCATCGCGACCCGCGAGATCGGGCTTGCCGTGGTCGGGCTTGGCGGCGGGCGGACGCGGCCCGACGACAGGATCGATCACGCCGTCGGCATCACCAGGCTGTTGCCGGTCGGCGCTGAAGTGCGGGCCGGCGAAGCGCTGGCGCTGGTCCATGCCCGCAATATCGGGGATGCCGAAGCGGCCGCGGCCGCCGTGCTTTCGGCCTATACCATCGGCACTTCCAAACCGGCCACGGAGAAAACCGTCATCCGGCGGATCCTGCCGCGCGGGTAGAGCCATTCCGATGGTATCGGATGGGCTCTATCTTTCTTTGGACCACGATCTTGTCCGAAAACCGGTCCCCACTTTTCGCTGGCGCGGACCTGCGGTTCGGGATCACGTTTTACTGAACCAGCAGCAGCTTGCCGTCTTCGACCTGGTATTTTTCGAGTCGCTGCAGAAAGCTCATGCCGATCAGGTTGGTGTGCAGCGCCCTGTCGTCGAGCACGACGGCCTCGACGCCCTCGACGGTGATCTTGCCGATCTGCAGGCGATCAATCGTCACCACGGCGGCCTTGATCGCACCATTGGCGGTGTTGACCTGATGGCTGAAGTCCGTCGAATTGAGCGAGATGCCGATCCTGCGCGCAGTCGAGGTGTTGATGGCGACGAGCGTGGCACCGGTATCGATCATGCCGTCGATCTGGCGGCCGTTCAACTTGAAGACCGACATGAAATGCCCGCGCGAGTCCGCGGTGACCACGACCTTGCGGCCGAGCGGCTGCGGCGTTGTGGGCCTGTCCGGGACGGCGGCGAGATTCAGGTCGGTTTGTGTGTCGGCCGGCCTGGCTCCGATGGCGGATTTCAACAGCCGCTCGATTACCTGTGAATTGGACTGATAGACGATCGGCAGCGATGCCGACGTTCCGGCAAACACGCCAAGGATGAGGAGCTTGCGCAGCATGGACCGGCCTTTGTGGTTGCCGATCCTTAGTCCGACATGGTGATTGCCGCTTTAACGAGTGCGGAAACCAGCCGTTTGCGTAAACAATCGGTAAACGGATCTATTTGGTGCCGTACATGCGGTCGCCGGCATCGCCGAGACCCGGCATGATATAGCCCTTTTCGTTGAGCTGGCGGTCGATGGAAGCGGTGAAGACCGGAACATCGGGATGCGCCTGGGTAAACCGCTCGAGGCCCTCTGGTGCCGCCAGCAGGCAGAGGAAGCGGATGTTGGTGGCACCGCGGCCTTTCAGCTTGTCGATCGCCGCGATCGCCGAATTGGCGGTCGCCAGCATCGGGTCGACGACGATCACCAGCCGGTCGGCGAGGTCGCCCGGCGCCTTGAAGAAATACTCGACCGCTTCCAGCGTCTCATGGTCGCGATAGAGGCCGATATGGGCGACACGCGCCGCCGGCACCAGATCGAGCAGGCCTTCGAGCAAGCCGTTGCCGGCGCGCAGCACCGAGGCGAAGACCAGTTTCTTGCCCTCCAGCGTCGGCGCCTCCATCGTCTCGATCGGCGTCTCGATGGTCGTCGTCGTCAGTTCCAGGTTGCGGGTGACCTCGTAGCCGAGCAGCAGCGAGATCTCGCGCAGCAGCCGCCGGAAGCCGGCCGTCGAGGTTTCCTTCTTGCGCATGATGGTCAGCTTGTGCTGGACAAGCGGATGGTCGACGACGGTGACGCCCTTCATGGTGTTCTCCAACTGCGCAAATGAATGGTGAATGGTGAATAGTGAATAGTGAACTGGTTTGCGAGTCCTTGGTTGCGCGGAAAAACTCGCGGTTGACGAACCGAAGCGCCGGGTGAACCATTCACCATTCACCATTCACCTGCCCTTGGCGCCGAGCCTGCCCAGCAGCACCGCCCTGGTCTTCCTGTCGACGAAGGCTGCCTCGATGGCCGTCCTGGTGACGGCGGTGAGCGCCTTGTCGTCCATCGCAAAATGCTCGGCAGCGATGTCGTATTCGCGTTTCAGCGAGGTCCAGAAATAGGGTGGGTCATCGGAGTTGAGCGTCACCTTGCAGCCCGCTGCCCGCAAGGCGGGGAAGGGATGGTCGGCGAAGCTGTCGAAGATTTTCAGGGCGATGTTGGAGCCAGGGCAGCATTCGAGCACGACGCCTTCGTCGGCGATGCGCCGCACAAGCTCGGGGTTCTCGATGGCGCGCACGCCATGGCCGATGCGAGACGGGCGGATGTGGTCGAGTGCCGCCTCGACGCTCTCCCAGCCCATCAATTCGCCGGCATGGACGGTGATGCCGAGGCCGGCCTCGCGGGCGATCTCGAAGGCCCTGACATAATCTTCCAGGTCGCCTATCCGCTCGTCGCCGGCGACGCCGAAACCGGTGACCAGCGGATGCCCGCAGCGCGCGGCGAAACGCGCCGCTCGCTCGATCGATTCGACACCGAAATTGCGCACGCCGGTGACGATCATGCGGCCTTCGATGCCGGTCTTCGCCTTGGCGCGGGCCATGCCTTCGCCGAGCGCGTCGGTATAGGCCTTCGGCGACAGCCCGGCCTTGCTGGCATGGTCGGGCGAGGTGAAAACCTCGGAATAGATGGCGCCGTCGCGGGCGAGGCTGGTCAGGTAATGATCGGCCAGCCGCGCATAGTCTTCTTCGGTGCGGAACAGGTCCGACGAGAAGTCGTAGGCGGCGAGGAAAGAGGTGAAGTCGTGCCAGACGAAGGAGCCGTCCTGGATGTAGGGCGAGGCATCCTTGCCGTATTTCTCAGCCTGGCGGAGGACGAGTTCAGGCGCCGCTGCCCCTTCGATGTGGCAGTGCAGTTCTGCTTTCAAAGGCATTCAATTATCCCGTCAGGCTTTTTCTTATGACGCAAGTTCCTGTCGGAAAACCGTGTGACACTTTTCCGGAACCTGCTTCGAAGCGCGGCCGAACACCGCGCCTTAAACAATAGCGCCCGCACCATCGATCGGCTATGGTCCCGCCGATTTTATGGCGGATCAAAACGATGTCGGTTGAAAGAACCACTGCTGCGGGCGGCATGGAAACCTCCTATGGTTTCAAGCGGGTAGGGCCAGGCGACAAGCAGTCCCTGGTCAATGATGTTTTCCACAAGGTGGCGAACCGCTACGACCTGATGAACGACCTGATGTCGGCCGGCTTGCATCGGTTGTGGAAGGACGCCATGGTCGCCTGGCTCAATCCACCGAAGCGGCCGGGCTGGAGCGTTCTCGACGTTGCCGGCGGCACCGGCGACGTCGCCTTCCGCATCGTCGAGGCGAGCGGCAGGCACTCTCATGCAACGGTTCTCGATATCAACGGCTCGATGCTCGCCGTCGGCCGCGACCGGGCCGAGAAAAAAGGCCTGTCGGCAAATACCGATTTCGTCGAAGCCAATGCCGAGGAACTGCCTTTTGCCGACGCTACTTTCGACGCCTACACCATCGCTTTCGGCATCCGCAACGTGCCGCGCATCGATGTGGCGCTTGCCGAAGCCTATCGCGTGCTGAAGCCTGGCGGGCGCTTTCTCTGCCTTGAATTCTCCGAGGTCGAGATGCCGCTGCTCGACAAGGTCTATGAAGCATGGTCGTTCAACGCCATTCCGCGGATCGGCAAGGTGGTGACCGGCGATGACGAGCCCTATTCCTATCTGGTCGAATCGATCCGCAAGTTTCCCAATCAGCAGAATTTCGCGGCGATGATTTCGCGCGCAGGCTTCGAGCGCGCCTCATTCCGCAATTATTCCGGCGGCATCGCCGCGCTTCATTCGGGCTGGAAGCTTTGAGGCTGGCCCGCATTTTCCGACGTGCCTTGCGCCAGTTCAGGAAACCGGCAGGGCAAAGCCAGCCATGAGCAGCATCGGCGCTGGTTTCAGGCTCGTACGGGCCGGCTGGGTGCTGGTCCGCGAGGGTGTCATCGCGGCTTTGCCCGGTGACGAGCTCTTCGGCTTGCCGAAATTCGGCTGGCGCATGGCCCGGCTGTTCACCCGCCGTCGCGCGCTTGCCTATGAGCGCGGCGACAGGCTGGCCAAGGCGGTCGTGCGGCTCGGCCCGTCCTACGTCAAGCTCGGCCAGTTCCTGGCGACACGGCCGGATGTCGTCGGAAACGATATCGCGCTTGATCTCGCCATGCTGCAGGACAAGATGGAGACGTTTGCGAAGGCCGAGGCCGTTGCAGCGATAGAAGCCTCGCTCGGACGCAAGATCGAGGAGCTCTATGTCAGTTTCGGCGAGGCCGTCGCCGCCGCCTCGATCGCCCAGGTTCATACCGCCGAAGCCCTGCAGGACGGCGTCATTACCCGGGTAGCAGTAAAGGTCATCCGGCCGGGCGTGCGCCGCCGCTTCTTTCGCGATCTCGAGAGCTATTTCCTCGCCGCCCGGCTGCAGGAAAAATACATCCCGTCGTCGCGCCGGCTGCGGCCGGTCGAGGTGACCGAGACACTGGCCCAGACGACCAAAATCGAAATGGATTTGAGGCTGGAGGCGGCGGCTTTTTCGGAGCTCGGCGAGAATACCAAGGACGATCCCGGCTTCCGTGTGCCGTCGGTCGACTGGGAGCGCACCGGTCGTGACGTGCTGACCATGGAATGGGTCGACGGCATCAAGATGAACGATGTTGCCGGCCTTGCCGCCGCCGGCCACGACCTGAAGGCGATTGCCGCCAACCTCGTTCAGTCGTTTCTGCGCCATACGCTGCGTGACGGTTTCTTCCACGCCGACATGCACCCGGGCAACCTGTTTATAGAGGCCGACGGCACCATCGTCGCCGTCGATCTCGGCATTGCCGGCCGGCTCGGCAGGAAGGAGCGCCGGTTCCTCGCCGAAATCCTCTACGGCTTCATCACGCGCGATTACCAGCGCGTCGCCGAAGTTCATTTCGAGGCCGGCTACGTGCCGCGCCAGCACAATGTCGCGGCTTTCGCCCAGGCGATCCGGGCGATCGGCGAACCGATCCACGGCCAGCCGGCCGAGACCATCTCGATGGCCAAGCTGTTGACGCTGCTGTTCGAGGTGACCGACCTCTTCGACATGGCGACGCGGTCCGAGCTGGTGCTGCTGCAGAAGACCATGGTCGTTGTCGAAGGCGTCGCCCGCACCCTCGACCCGGCCTTCAACATGTGGAAGACGTCGGAGCCGGTGGTGAGCGGCTGGATTGCCCGCAATCTCGGCCCGCGCGCCCTGCTGGCCGATGCGCGCGACGGTGCCAACGCGCTGCTGGCGCTGGCCCGTCAGGCGCCGGACCTCGCAGCCCGTACCGAGCGGCTGTCGCGCGAAATCGACTTGATGGCCGAAAACGGCCTGCGCTTCGACGAGGGGACGGCGGACGCGATCGGCAAAGCCGAGGCGCGCCACACCCGCTCCGGCCGGCTGGCGCTGTGGGTGATCGCGCTGACGCTGGTGTATATCGCCTGGCGTATATTCTAGCGCTTGTTGCAAAGTGATTGCATTGCTATCATTGCACTCAGCAATTCCGGGCAAGGTGCAATCAGATGGCCAGCATCACGATCCGCAACCTTGATGACGAGGTCAAGGACCTGCTGCGCCGACTGGCGGCGGAGAATGGCCGGTCGATGGAAGACCAAGCGCGGGTGATGATCCGCGCAGCGGTCGAAGGTCAGTTCGGTTCGGCCGGTCGCATCGACCAGATCGAGAAAACACTGCGCGAACTGACGAGTTCGCAGAGTCCGGCAACGTCGGTGGTCGCCGTCTCCAGCCCGCGAGGCATCCTCTCCGGCAAGCGCATCCTGCTGATCATCGGCGGCGGCATCGCCGCCTACAAGGCGCTCGACCTGATCCGCCGGCTGCGCGAGCGCGGTGCGGCAGTGCGGGTGGTGATGACCGCGGCGGCGCAGGAGTTCGTCACTACGCTGTCGGCCGGGGCGCTGTCCGCCGACCATGTTTTCACCGAACTGTTCGATCGGCAGGACGAGCACGACATCGGCCATATCAGGCTGTCGCGCGAGGCCGACCTTTTGGTCGTGGCGCCGGCCACCGCCGACCTGATGGCAAAGCTCGCCAACGGCCACGCCAACGACCTTGCCTCGACGGTGCTCATCGCCACCGACAAGGAGGTTTTGATGGCGCCGGCGATGAACCCGAAAATGTGGGCGCATCCGGCGGTCCGCCGCAACCGCGCGATGCTGGGCAAGGACGGCGTCGCATTCGTCGGCCCGGCGAAAGGCGAGATGGCCGAAAGCAACGAGGTGGGCGAGGGCCGCATGGCCGAGCCGCTGAAGATCGTCACCGCGATCGAGGCGCTGCTCGACAGCCGGCCAAAGCCGCTGGCAGGCAGGAGGATCATCGTCACTTCCGGACCGACGCATGAACCGATCGACCCGGTGCGCTACATCGCCAACCGCTCGTCGGGCAAGCAGGGCCACGCCATCGCGGCGGCGCTGGCCAGGCTCGGCGCCGACGTGCGTCTCGTCTCCGGCCCGGTCGGCATTGCCGATCCGGCCGGCGTCGCCACGCTGCACGTCGAAACGGCCGTCGAGATGAAGGACGCGGTCGAGCAGCTGCTGCCGGCCGACGCGGCAGTGTTCGTCGCGGCTGTCGCCGACTGGCGCACACAAAGTTCGGCCGGGGAAAAGATCAAGAAGGTGGCGGGCGAGGGGCCACCGGCGCTGCAGATGGTGGAAAATCCCGATATTCTTGCCGGTGTCGGGCATCACAAAAAGCGGCCGATGCTGGTGGTCGGTTTCGCCGCGGAGACGCAGGATCTGGTCAGGAATGCCGAGGCCAAGCTCGCAAAAAAGGGTGCCGATCTTATCGTCGCCAATGATGTCTCGCATGAAGATGGTTCTCCGGGCGTGATGGGCGGCGACCGCAACAAGGTGCGAATCGTCTCGAAGGCCGGCGTCGAGGAATGGCCGGAGATGAGCAAGGACGAGGTGGCGACGCGGCTCGCGGCACTAATCGCCGACCGGCTGAAGACGGTCGTTGTCTAGTCAATCTCCCCCACGGAGATTGACAGCTTCGCCGGCTTCGTGTCGGTCGCCCCCGAAATCCGCAAGGCGGCGAGGCATCCCAGGATGCCGAGCGGTATGAAGGCGAGGAACAGCCAGGCGGCGACGTTCGCCGCGGCCTCGCGGTTCAGGCCTTCGGAAAAGCCGCTGGCGTTGGCGACGATGCCGGTCAGTGCCGCACCCACGGCATAGCCGATGCGCTGCATGGTCGGCACGGCGGCCGAGGCGATCGTCTGCTCGCCTTCCTTGGCCGATGCCACGATGACACGCGTGACGAACGGCCAGGCTATGCCGAAGCCGCCGCCTTGCAACAAAGCACAAAACAGGATCAGCGGGATCGAGCCGGCCGGCACCGTATAGGCGAAACCGGCGACGCCCGTGGCGACCATCAGCGCCCCGCCGACGATGATCAGCCGCTCGCGCTCCGGTGGCGCATTGGCGACGAGGATCGACAGGATCGACCAGGCGATCGATTCGGCGGCGATGATGTAGCCGGTGGTCAGGATCGGAATGCCGTGCAGGCTGGTCAGAAGCAGTGGTCCGTAGACCGCGAACGAGCAGGTCGCCACCGAAAACGCCGCGACCATGGTCATGCCCGCGCCGACCGACGAGCGCCATGAGAACAGCCGCGACGGGAACAGGCGCGAGCGCGGCTTCAGTGCGTCGATATAGATAAACAGCGCCAGGCCGATCAGGCCGAGGGTGAGCAGCAGCGACGAGCGCAGCAGGGCGATGTCGACGCCGGCAGTGGCAATCAGCACGACGCTGCCGGCGAGGCAGCCAAGTGCCGCAAAGGGGAAGGGCGGCGCCGAGCCGCCCGTCGCCTGCGGCCTCGTTGCTTCAGGCGTATCGAGCACGAGGAAGCTTGCCAGCGCCATGGCCGTGCCTCCCAGGGTGAAGACGCCGAAGGCCCAGCGCCAGGACGAGAATTCGGTCATGACCGCGCCGAGCACTGGCCCGCTGAAGGCGGCGACACCCCAGATCGCCGACATGACGCCGAAAAGCTGCGGCCAGATCGCGCGGGCAAACAGCCGCTCGACCGAGACGAAGGCCAGCGACACCAGCGCGCCGCCACCGAGCCCTTCGATCAGGCGGCCGCAGAGGAACAGCGGCATCGAAGGCGCGGTGGCGCAGACCAGCGCGCCGGCGGCATAGAGCATTGTGGCGACCATCATGTTGGTACGCAGCGCGACATAGCTCACCAGCCGTCCGGCGGCCGCACCGGCAACGATGGCGCCGAGCTCGTAGATCGCCAGCGACCAGCCGACCAGTTGCACGCCGGCAAGTTCGCCGACCATGGCCGGCATGACCGTTGCTACCATGGTTTCGTTGGTGGCGTGCAGCAGAATGCCGAGGCTGATGAAGCAGAAGCGCGCCAGATCGCCGCTCGCCCACAGCGCGCGCCAATCGACCCCGTTTGTGCTTGTTTTGGTCATCCAGTCCCCCGAGCTTCCCTAGACGCTGGTCTAAAATATTGGAGCGCTCTTCGTCTCCAGATGGGCACGCGGCGCTTCGGGGACGGCTTGTAAAACCTCAACCGCAGTTGAGTTCAAGCGGTTTCCGGTGTGCTGAGATGATGATGTAGGCGGGAAGCCAGGGTGATCGTGCATCTCGGCTCCACGATCAACCCGCTCTGCGGCGCAACTGATACTGGTTGACGCCGATTGCGATGTTCACGCCGTTCTACCAATCGATTTAGCAGCACCTCAACCGACGTATATCCCAGATACTGGTTGCCAGCTTCCGCAAATATGGTTAATATATTAGCAAGAAGAAATATTCCCGCTTACAGTCGTACTGGAGCACGACAATGGGCGCTGCCGATTTGCGCAGGCCAAGTATTGCGGCGATTCTGTGCGCCGCAGAGGGCCCTTCATCCGAAAGAGTCTTGTCACCCGAAAGAGTCTTGGGAGGCCCGGCGGCTTAAAGCCGTTGCTGGCGGCCTCATAACTTCCGCATCCCCCACAGCATAATCGATCGAGCCGAATCGAGGGCTTTGTTGCGCCCTCATGCTGCCGACCAGTGCCAGAGATGGCCTGCGCAGCACACTCTAGCTCTGGCAAAATCGGAGGAGAACATGATTATTGGATGTAGATGTAGTGGTTTAAAGGTGGCCGCGGCTGCGGCTTTCATGGGTGGGGCATTGTTGCTTGGAACAGGCGGAGCGCTAGCGCAGACCTGTCCCGGCGTATCGCAGACACAGTGCGAAGACTTCTGCGCCGCCGGGGGATCCACGGTGGCGTCTTGCACGAAGACCGGCGCCACTCCCGACTGCGTATGCACGGAGACCAAGAAGGATGTGAATGGCAATGCATTCGGCACGGTAACGCAGGATACGGCTGAAGGCCAAGGCAACATTGGCAACAAGACCGAGACGGCCTGCGAGGGTAATCCCGGCCACTGCAAGTAGTAATATCCGAAATTTCGAACAAACATCTATGTATTTGGCTGTTGACGGGTTTATTCTATAGGTTTGTAGAATTCCTCTGCGGCACTGCCAAGTGCAGATTAAAGAGCTGGAAGGGATTACCTTTCCCTTCCGGCTCAGAGGTGGTCAGAACATGATGCGCAGCGTTTTGTTCGTTACGGTAATCCTCGGCGCGGCGGTGACGCCAGGGAGTTCGATGGGACCGACGTCATCGGCGACTTCCGGCCAGGTTTTATCGGCCTTCAATAATCTCTCAGCTCTCCTCAAGCCGTCCTCGATCAGGCCCGATACCCCCGCCTTTCGCTCGCAAGCGGTGGAGCGCGGCGATATCGTCACAACGGTGCAGGCGGCTGGCACGCTGAACGCGCTAGTTATGGTGGAAGTCGGTTCTCAGCTCTCGGGTCGGGTGAAGGAACTCTATGTCGACTTCAACTCCAAGGTCACCAAAGGCCAGGTGATAGCCCGGGTTGAGCCGGAGATTTACGAAGCGAGAGTAGCGCAAGCCCTTGCCGAACGGGAGATGGCGCAAACGCAGGTTTCGGTACATCGGGCGCAAATCGAGCGGGCCAGGGCAGAGATGGAGACCGCCGAGGCCAGATATGATTCTGCAGCCGCACAGACTACACGCGCCGAAATCGCGCTCGATGGTGCGGCGCAGGAAGTGAACCGCAAACGTTCCCTGGCTAAGCAGAAGATCATCGCGGTGGGTGAATGGGAGCGGGAGAATACCGCGCATAATTCTGCCAAGGCGCAGGCGACTGCCGCCCAGGCCGAGGAACTGTCGCAATCGGCAGTCGTTCGAGCCGCCAAGGCGACCCTCAACATGGCAGAAGCGGAGCTCGCCAACACGCTTGCCCAGGTGAAGCAGAAGGAAGCGGTGCTTCAGCAGGCCCAAATTGATCTTGACCGCACCTATGTACGCGCGCCGGTCACCGGCACGGTGGTCAATCGCGCCGTCAGTGGCGGTCAGACCCTGGCGGCTAGCCTGCAGACCCCGATACTGTTCACCATAGCTCAAGACCTGACTGAGATGCAGGTGGAAGCTTCTGTGGTGGAAGCCGACATTAGCCGTTTTGCGCTCGGGCAGCCGGTTACTTTCACTGCCGATGCCTATCCCGACCGAATTTTCACCGGCACGGTAAAACAGATACGCAAGGCACCGCAGGTCGTTCAAAACGTCGTCACATACATAGTGGTGGTCGGTACGCAAAATTCCGATGAGCTGCTGTTGCCCGGCATGACCGCCAATCTGAGCGTGGTAATGGCTAAGCGACATGGGGTCTTGAAAGTGCCCAATGCGGCCCTGCGTTTTCGGCCGCCGAGTGATACCGGGGACGTGGCGCGATCGACCGCGCCGGCCATTGCCAAAACGGGCGTAGAGGCGGGAAGCCCGGGCGAGGTATTTGTATTTGGGCCAGACCGCGAGCCGAAGCTTGTTTTGCTCCGGCTTGGAATCACCGACGGTCGTGCAACAGAGGTGCTGGCAGGCGACCTGACTGAGGGGCAGCAGGTCATTATGGGGCTTGCCACTGCTCCGCGTCGGGACGATGACGCGTCTTCCGTCCTGGTCAAGTTCCGGTTGTGGTGAGGTATCCATGGCTCTGATTGACGTCGACCGGCTGCGCCATTGCTACCGTGTTGGCGGAGAGCCGGTGTGGGCGCTCGAAGGGGTGACCATGACGATTCAACGAGGCGAATTCGTCGCGGTGATCGGATCTTCAGGATCGGGCAAGTCTACCTTCATGAACATACTGGGCTGCCTCGACAGTCCGAGTGAAGGCCGCTATCGGCTGAACGGGGTAAACGTCGGTGGACTCCATCACGATGAACTCGCTGCGATCCGCAATAGGAACATCGGTTTCGTGTTTCAGTCGTTCAATCTGCTGCCGCGGGCCAGCGCACTAGAAAATGTGGAACTGCCGCTTGTCTATCGCCGCATGTGGGCTGGTGAGCGGCGGCGCGCAGCGCTGGCGATGCTGGCCAAGGTAGGGCTCGCCGATCGGGCCAGACATACTCCTGCCGAACTCTCGGGCGGACAACAGCAACGCGTTGCCATTGCCCGCGCCCTGGTGACGGAGCCTTTACTTTTACTGGCCGATGAACCCACTGGTGCGCTCGACAGCCAGACAGGGCTGGAGATCATGGCAATTTTCCGCCGACTCAATGGAGAGGGCCTGACCATTGTGCTGGTCACCCATGAGGCTGAGATAGCTGCCCATACGGATCGCATTGTAGCCTTTCGAGACGGCCGCGTTCTGTCAGACACCCCTGTCATACAGCAGGTCCGACCTTTGGATGACACTCGCCGTCTAGCGCTGGCGTACAACAATGTCCGGTAGCACAAGAACCGCCCTGCGATCATTACGCTCCCATCATATGCGCAGCGCGCTCACCATGTTGGGCATCATCATCGGTGTGGCCGCTGTCGTGGTGATGATCGCGATCGGGGTTGGTGCGCGCGAACGGATCACTGCGCAGATCCGCAGCCTCGGCGCCAACCTCATCAGCGTCAGTCCGGGCAGTGCGAAGATGGGCAGCGTGCGGCTTGGGGCCGGTGGCGCGCCGCGGCTGAGTGAAGAGGACGCGGCGGCGATCGGAATGGAAATCCCCGGCGTCGTGGTGGCGGCGCCACTCCTCTACGCCCGCGAGCAGTTCACGATCGGCTCCGCCAATTGGCAAGGCGTGCTTCGCGGCGTGACGCCGGAATATTTCTCAGCGCGCGAGTGGAGGGTTATTGCCGGGCAGGAGATGACCCCGGAGGACAACAACCGCGTCGCCAACGTGGTGCTCCTCGGAACGACGATGCGGGAGAAGTTGTTCGGAAAAGCCGATCCGCTGGGCGCCGCGATCCGCATCCGCGACGTGCCGTTCACGGTGATCGGACTGCTGGAGCGGAAGGGCCAGAGCGTGTGGGGCGATGACCAGGACGATGTGGCACTTGTGCCGCTGAGGACGGCGCGACGTCAGTTCATTGGCACGAGCCGTGCCAATCCGACCTTCGTACACAACATCACCGTCAAGTTCGCCGATTGGACCTCGGCCGAGGACACGATGGCAGCGATCCGCCAACTCCTGTGGCAGCGTCACCGGTTGCGGACGGGTCAGGAAGACAGCTTCATGGTGAGCAACCTCGCCGAAGCTGCGAATGCCGAAGGTTCGACCACACGCGTGGTGTCGCTGCTGCTTTCGGCGGTGGCCTCAATTTCGCTGGTCGTGGGCGGGATCGGCATCATGAACATCATGCTGGCGACGGTGACGGAGCGGGTCCGCGAGATCGGACTGCGGCTTGCGGTGGGCGCGCGACGGCGAGATATCCTTGCCCAGTTTCTCGTTGAGGCAGCAACGCTTGCCCTGCTCGGGGGTATTCTAGGTGCTGGTATTGGGATTGTTGCTGCAATCGCCCTTGGGTCTATCGCTCAATGGCCGGTGATCATCGATCTCAGCGCCGTCCTGCTGGCTATCGGCTTTGCCGCGGCTGTAGGCGTCTTTTTCGGCTACTATCCCGCCCGCAAGGCCGCAAGCCTACAGCCGATCGAAGCGCTGCGCGCAGAATGAGTTTGGCGCCACCGCGCGATCATCGGTCAATTTCGAAGCCGCAAGGCGCCCAATCAAAAGGCTGCCACGCGCCGGCGACTACGCGACGCGGAACCGTCCTATCCCGGCGCATGATGAAAGGCCACGGCCGTATTTGCCAGAGGCCGCTATTTGAACGAATGGATCAGGTCCAGCGAAGTGACGGCGACCGCCAGGTTGACGCCGGTCTGTGCCTGGACACTGAGCGGCTGCAGCGAAAAGGCGCTGTCGAGGCCGCCGACCAGGAGATTGGCGCCGCCACCGGTGACCACGCTGGCCTCGGCGTTCACGCCATAGTAGCTGCCGGCAAGGTCACCTTCATCGTGGTTGCGGGTCGCCGCCAGAACCGCCCATACCAGCTGGCCCTGATGCGTCCGGCCGACATCGACGCCGAGCTTGGAAATCACCCCTGTATAGACTTCGGAGGGGCCGCCACGATGCGGACGAAAGACACAGGAAACACCCTTGTTGGAGGTGACGAGATAGGCTGTGCCGCCGTCGATGGTGCAGTCGAGCACGCCGAGCTGGAGCTTGCTGGCGCTGGCGGGAGCGGCAACGACGGTCGTGGCGAGAGCAGCGGCACAAGCGAGTTTCTTGATCATGGCAGGGTCCTTTCGAAATTGCCTTGTACAAACGGCTGAGCACGCCGAGCGTTCCGCCGAAAACTTGGCGCCAGCAAGGCGAAGCTAAACGCAGGGTTGTCGGAGTGCGGAAACGGAGGCCCGATTAACCGGCCGCTGAGCCGGCACTGGTGCGGGCCAGGCCGTCCTTGGCCGGCTGGTAGGTCGGATTGAGGTGCACGGCTTCGCGGTAGGATTTCGCGGCCCTGACCTTGTCGCCGCGCCGCTCGTAGATCAACGCCTGGTTGGACCAGGCCTCGGCATTCTTGCCGTCGAGCTTGATGGCCATGTTGAAGTCGGCGAAGGCATTGTCCTCGTCGTTCATGGCAAGGTAGGAGAGGCCGCGCCCGTTGTAAGGCTCGGAGGCATCCGGCGCCAGCGAAATGGCGGTCGAGAAATCCTCGATGGCAAAGGCGTGCTGGCCCTGACTCTGGTAGATCAGGCCGCGATTGTGATAGGCGCGCGCATCGGTCGTGTCGAGCTGGATGGCTTTCTGGAAATCGTTGAAGGCTTCCTGGACCCGGCCCGCCCTGCGGTAGAGATTGCCGCGGCCGATATAGGCGGCGTCATAGTTGGAATTGATCTGGATCGAGCGGTTGTAGTCGGCAAGCGCGCTTGCCTGATCACCGAGGAAGCGCTGGATGAGCGCCCGGTTGGAATAGGCCTGGTAGAAATTCGGATTGAGCTGGATGGCGGTGTTGAAGTCCTTGAGCGCCGCCTGGTACTGGCCGCCGCGGCCATAGGCCGAGCCGCGCACATTGTAGGCTTCCGGATCCTGGGGGTTGCGCTGGATCACCGCCGACAGTGAGGAGATGTTCTCGGTCGAGGCTTGCGCCTTGTCGATGTTGTTGAACTCGCCGGTCGGAACGCTCTGGCAGCTGGCAAGCGCCATCCCGGAAAGCAGGGCTGCCGTCAGGGCGAGGCCGCGCCACGCGGTTCTGCGCTCTACGGTGATTGCGTCCATGTCTGCCCTGTCCTTACTGCGCCGTCTGGTCCGTTCCCCCTCCGAACCGGCATCTCTCCCAACCGGTCCTCTCGGACCGGATCGAACTCACAACAAAAAGGTGGCGGCGATTCCGCATCGCGCCACCTTGGATATCCTTGGAAAAGGACGAAAAATTGACGTCAGAACCGCGGCGGACGCGGAGCACCGGCACCGGCAGCACCGGCCGCGACCGGACGCGGCGTCATCGGCAGCAGGCCTTCACGCTGGGCGCGCTTGCGGGCCAGCTTGCGGGCACGGCGCACGGCTTCCGCCTTTTCACGGGCGCGCTTCTCGGAGGGCTTTTCGTAATGTCCGCGCATCTTCATTTCGCGGAAGATGCCTTCGCGCTGCATCTTTTTCTTGAGCGCGCGAAGCGCCTGATCAACATTGTTGTCGCGGACGAGTACCTGCACGTGCAATCCTGTCTTTCGGTTTGAAATCAACAGGCAAGCGGCCATAGCCGCAAGCCTCCGCGGCGCGTTACACCACGAATTGGGGCGGCTGATAGCAGAATCAAGGGGCGCTGTCCACAGCCGATTGAGAGGCGGTGCCGATCCCGAAACGAGAAACCCGCCTCGGCGGCGGGTCTCTGGTGAATCAGCACCATACGCAATTTAGTAGCATAGCTGCCGGCACAAAGCAAGAACAAAATTCGCCTTGGGTCAGATAGGCGCGGCTATGCCGTGTCCAGGTGGAGCTGCTCGAAACCCTCGAAGAACTCGCCGTAGTCGCAGGTTATCTCCTCGCCGGCGGCGATGTCGCGGGTCGCGGTGGCCCCGCCATATTGCGAAAAGTCGGTGTTCGGCTTGTCGGCGTGGTTCATGAAGCGGCCATTGTCGACCTCATAGACCATGAAGCCCGGCCGGTCCGGACTGGGATAGGCATATCTGTCGAGCAATTCCTTGAGGTGCGGCGGCGCCGTCTCGTATCTTTCCATCGGGATCAGCCGGTCGAAGTCCGGATCGAGCCGCCAGATCTGCGCCCCTTTCCGGATCGGCTCGGCGGCGAACACGCCGACGCCTTCGATTGCGCTTGCAGCGATATACGTCCTGATCAGCAGCATGTTTCCAACCCGTTTTCGAGGAGAAGACGGAATCGTCAAATCGCCGGGAAAAGCAAGACCGGTTTTTCCGGCATTGCGGCTGGCGGGCTGACATTGCGGCTGGCGGGCCGACGCCAACCGCGAAACGCTTCACGTGCGGGTGATCGAGACACCGCCGTCGGCGAACAGTGCCGTGCCGGTGGTGAAGCTCGATGCATCGGAAGCCAGGTAAAGCGCCGAGCGGGCGATCTCCTCTGGCTCGGCGACGCGCTTCAAGGCATGCAGGTTTTCGACGAACGCCCGCGATTCAGGTGTGTTGAATGTCGCCGAAGGCGTGTCGGTGCCGCCCGGCAGCAGCGCGTTGACCCGGACGCCCTTGGCGCCAAATTCGGCGGCCAGCACCTGCGTCAATCCGATCAGTCCGGCCTTGCTCGCGGCATAGCTGGTCATGCCGGGCATGCCGAGCGTGTGGCCGACGAAGGTCGAGGTGAAGATCAACGACCCGCCGCCGCGTTCGACCATCGCCGGCACCTGGTATTTCGCGCCGAGAAAGGCGCTGGTCAGATTGGTATCGAGCGTCTCGCGCCAGCCCTTCAGCGACAGCTCAGAAACCGGCCCCATCCTGCCGACCGAGCCGGCATTGTTGAAGGCGATGTCGAGCCCGCCGAATTTCTCGACCGCCAGGTCGACCAGGACTTTCGCGTAGGCTTCGTCGCGGACGTCGCCGGCAAGCGCAATGGCGGTGCCCTCGGCGTCTTCGATTTCGGCAACCAGCGCATCGAGTTCCGCCCGGCGGCGGGCGGCGACGACGAGCCTGGCGCCTTGCTCGGCAAAGAGTTTTGCCGTGGCGCGGCCGATCCCGGAACTGGCGCCGGTGACGATGGCGACCTTGTTGGTGAGTGCGAACATTTTCTGCATCCTTTTTTCGCGCCGGCTCTGGCCGGCAATCGGGATGCTTGGTCGCAAATCGGGGCGGCGCGAGCCACCCGATACCTGCGCTGCCCTCGACAGCCCTTCTTGACGTCCGCTTGCCACCAGGCTACGGATCGTCATCCAAAACTCGCGGGTGGACGCGCCACCCATTCCAATGACCCCCCAAGACATAATGAGCAGGTTGTTGGCCCCCGGCTTCGAGGGCGACAGCGAGTTGACGTCCGCCCTTCAATCGGAATTTGGCAAAGGCTTTCCGATAGAAAATCTCCGGCCGCTGCTGACGTCCGGCAACCTTCATACCCAAGCCGCCGCCGCTTTCTTGGTGGCCGAAGCCAGTCCCAAAACAAGCTACAAGATGAATTGCGTTGTCGCGGAAATAGCCGATCTGCTCGACAGCGAATCTTCGGGCATCCGGTGCGACGCGATCGAGGCGCTTCTAGGGTGCACCACGCCTGCGGACGGCACCATTCTCGGCCGCGTGATGCTGCGGCTGGATGACGAACATGCCGGCGTTCGGTGGAGGGTCGTCCAATTCATCTGCCTTGCACAGCGCTGGCAGCTAAGGCTTGCGGTGGAAAATGCCGCCGCGCTTCGTCTGGACTCAGCTTTCACGACACTGGTCGACGCCTATGGTCACTATGTCATGCCGAGTTCCAAGGACCTGCCACGGTTACTCGAACATCCGGATGCGGTTTTGCGGCGCTTTGCGGCGGCAGTGGCGATCAGGCCACGCGAGGTGATCGTCGAGCGCTTCGTTGCCATGGCGGAGCAGTCGAACGACGCGGAAGTTCGCAAAATCGCGGCCGATTGCCGTGAGGGTTATTTGCGATCGATCTATGCAATCGGGCCGTGCATCGTGAAGCGTGCTCCGGCTGACCCAACGAAAAGCGAAGCTCAGAACAGCGACCAGTGAAAGCACGGCGCAAACGGCAAGCGCCGTCGCAAACGGTGCAAGGCCACTATTGCCTAAGCAGCCAGCCGAGCCGATCGAGCGAAAATGCGTAGCTGACGGCGATCAGCAGGGCGACGGCCATGCCGGCCGTCGTGTAGCCGGCCAGGTGGAATCCGGCAGCGCCGCCGAACAGGATGACGAGTTCGAGCACCAGCCGCAAACCGCCCGGCACCGGAACCGGTGCCCGCCCCGAGCGGCTCGGATCGTTCGGCACCGCGAAGACTCCCCAGAGCGCGGCGGCAACGAACGGCAATGCCACGGCAAGGATCCAGCGCCACATGCCCGCTGAGAGGCTCCAGCCCGCCATGCCGAGGCCGAGCAAAGCGGCGAGCTCCAGCAAGAAGCGCAATGTCAGATTCCACCAGACGTTACCCACCGCCATAATCCTCCGATCGTCAGGCGACGGATAGCGGTGGAAGGCAATTGCATCAACCTGCCCGGATGCGGCTTTTTCACCACGGCGCAAAACGGCAAGCGCCGTCGCAAACAGTGCAAGGCTGGCAGCACGGTTTCGCTAGTGATACAAGCTCGCGCGCCGGGGTTGGCTGATCTGCCCGGCCGCCATTTGCGAGGCCTGCGACGTTGAAGAAATACTCGGTATTCGCCATCGCCCGCGAGGCCATGCGCGGCCATAAGGGTTGGGAGGAACAGTGGTCCTCGCCGGAGCCGAAGAAGGAGTACGACGTCGTCATCGTCGGCGCCGGCGGCCACGGCCTGGCCACCGCCTATTATCTCGCCACCGTGCACGGCATCACCAATGTTGCGGTATTGGAAAAAGGCTGGCTCGGCGGCGGCAATACCGGGCGCAACACCACCATCATCCGCTCGAACTATCTCTACGACGAGAGCGCCGGCATCTACGACCATGCGCTGAAGCTGTGGGACGGGCTCAGCCAGGAGCTCAACTACAACGTCATGTATTCGCCGCGCGGCGTCATGATGCTCGCCCACAACATCCACGACATCCAGGTGCTGAAACGCCACGTCCATGCCAACCGGCTGAACGGCATCGACAATGAATGGCTGACGCCGGAGCAGGCCAAGGAATTCTGCCCGCCGCTCAACATTTCGCCCGGTGCGCGCTATCCGGTGATGGGCGCCTCCCTGCAGCGCCGCGGCGGCACGGCGCGTCACGATGCGGTTGCCTGGGGCTATGCGCGCGGCGCCTCGGCGCGCGGCGTCCACATCATCCAGAATTGCGAGGTCACCGGCGTCAAACGGGCGCCGAACGGCGCGGTCACCGGCGTCGAGACGACGCGCGGCTTCATCGGCGCCAGGAAGGTCGGCGTGGTTGCCGCCGGGCACTCATCGGTGATCATGAACATGGCCGGCGTGCGCATGCCGCTGGAAAGCTATCCGCTGCAGGCGCTGGTGTCGGAGCCGGTCAAGCCGGTGGTGCCTTGCGTGGTGATGTCGAACACCGTGCATGCCTATATCTCGCAATCCGACAAGGGCGAGCTCGTCATCGGCGCCGGCACCGACCAGTATGTCTCCTATTCGCAGACCGGCGGGCTGCACATTTTGCAGCATACGCTGGACGCCATCTGCGAGATGTTCCCGATCTTCACGCGCATGAAGATGCTGCGCTCATGGGGCGGCATCGTCGATGTGACGCCGGACCGTTCGCCGATCCTGGCCAAGACGCCGGTGCCCGGCCTCTATGTCAATTGCGGCTGGGGCACAGGCGGCTTCAAGGCGACGCCGGGTTCGGGCCATGTCTTTGCCCATACGATCGCCAGGGACGATCCGCACCCGATCAACGCGCCCTTCACCATCGAGCGCTTCCGCACCGGCCGCCTCATCGACGAGGCGGCGGCGGCGGCGGTGGCGCACTGATGATGACCGAGATGGCCGTCGCCATGCCGCTGATGCTCGCCGGCGAGCAAGGCCTGTTCCATATCCCCACGCCAGAGGAGGTGCGCCTGCAGCCCATCAGCCGCGCCGGCAATGAAGCGGATTGGCCGTTTTCCGTCGACGAGGGTGTACTCGCCTGCGCCTGGAGCGCCGGTCAGAGAGTGGTCACCTTTATGGAGAACCGGCCAGCCGATCTCGAGGAAGGCGAAAAATTCGAGCGGCGCTACGTCATCGTGACGACCGAACCGATGACGCTTTCGGTCGGCAATATGGCGTATCGCGACCTTTTCCGCCCGGTAGCCAGCATCGAGGAGCGCATCCGGCTGGTGGCGCCCTTCGTGACGATGGGCCAGAGGCTTTGCGACCAACCTGCCGGCGCTCGCGTCGGCCACGGCGAACTGTAGGACCAACCATGCTTCTCATCCGCTGCCCCTATTGCGAGGAAGAGCGTCCGGAGCTCGAATTCCGCAACGCCGGCGAGGCGCATATCGCGCGATCCCCAAACATCGCCGGCGAGAGCGACGACGATTTTGAAAAGTTCTTTTTCATCCGCTCCAATCCCAAGGGGATCATCTATGAGCGCTGGCGGCACATGCATGGCTGTGCGCGGTTCTTCAATGCCGTGCGCGACACCGTCAGCGACAGGTTCCTGATGACTTACAAGGCCGGCGAACCGAAGCCCACCAAGCTGCCGGGAGCCGCCAAATGAGCGCCACGTTCCGCATTGCCGGCGCCGGGCGGCTCAAACAGGCAAAGATAGCTGGCTTCAGCTTCGACGGCCGCCCCTATACCGGCATCGAGGGCGATACGTTGGCCTCGGCGCTGCTTGCAAACGGCGTCCATCTCGTCGGCCGCTCGTTCAAGTACCACCGGCCGCGCGGTTTTCTGTCGGCCGGCGCCGAAGAGCCGAACGCGCTGGTCGAGATCAAGCGCGACGCGGCACGCAAGACGCCGAACGTGCGTGCCACGGTGCAGGAACTCTATGACGGATTGACCGCACAGTCGCAGAACCGCTGGCCGTCGCTCGCTTTCGACATCGGTGCCGTCAGCAGTATTGCCTCGCCGATGCTTTCGGCCGGCTTCTACTACAAGACCTTCATGTGGCCGAAGGCCGCGTGGAAAAACCTCTACGAGCCCAAGATCCGCGCCGCCGCCGGTCTCGGCGTCGCTCCTGACCAGCCGGATCCCGACCACTATTCGGCGCGCTTCGCCCATTGCGAGGTGCTGGTGCTTGGCGGCGGTGCCGCGGGCATCGCAGCGGCATTGGCCGCGGCCGAGACCGGCGCGCGCGTTATCCTTGCCGACGAGCAGGCGGAATTCGGCGGCAGTCTGCGCTTCGAGAGCGGCGCGAAGATCGAAGGCCAGGACGGCTTTTCCTGGGCGCAATCGGCTCTCGCCAAGTTGAGCGCGATGGACAATGTCCGCGTGCTGCCGCGTACCACGGCCTTCGGCTATTACGCGCAGAATTTCGTCGGGCTGGTCGAGCGCGTCAGCGACCATCTGCAGAACCCCGGCCGCGACCTGCCGCGCGAGCGGCTGTGGCAGGTTCGCGCCAAACGCGTGGTGCTGGCGACCGGCGCCATCGAGCGCCACATGGTGTTTGCCGACAACGACCGGCCGGGCATCATGCTGGCGTCGGCGGCGCGCACCTATCTCAACCATTACGGCGTCGCCGTCGGCAGGAATATCGGCGTCTATACGGCGAACGATTCCGCCTATGCGGCGGCGATCGACCTGAAAAAGGCCGGCATCAACGTGGCGGCGATTGTCGACCTGCGCGACAACCCGACCGGGCCGGCGATCGACGAGGCGAGGGCGCTCGGCATCGAGGTCAATTTCGGCCGCGCGGTGATCCGCGCCGGCGGCAAATTGCGGGTGTCGTCGATGACTGTGCAGCCGAAGAATGGCGGCGGCGAGCGCACCATGCCGGTTGACGCGATTCTGATGTCGGCCGGCTGGACGCCATCGGTGCATCTGTTCTCGCAATCGCGCGGCAAGGTCGCCTTCAATGACGAGACCAAGCGCTTCGTGCCCGGAATTTATGCGCAGGACTGCGTCTCGGTCGGCGCCTGCAACGGTACCGACGGGCTGTCGGCGACGATCGACGAGGCCTATGCAGCGGGCGCCAAGGCGGCCAAGGACGCCGGCAGCAGGCCGGCCAAGGGCACCAAGCCGAAGGTCGACGCCGGCGAGAGCTGGTCGCGCGGCATGCTGGGTGCAGCACCCGGTGCCGGATCGGATACGACGGTCAAGGCCTTTGTCGACTTCCAGAACGACGTCACCGCTAAGGACATCCGCCAGGCAGTGCATGAGGGCATGCGCTCGATCGAGCACGTCAAGCGCTTCACCACCAATGGCATGGCGACCGACCAGGGCAAGACCTCCAACATGCACGGCCTGGCGATTGCCGCCGAGACGTTGGGCAAGCCGATCCCGCAGGTCGGGCTGACGACGTTCCGCGCGCCCTATACGCCGGTGACATTCGGCTCGATCGTCGGGCACGCGCGGGGTCCGCTGTTCGACCCGACCCGCAAGACCGCGATCCATCCCTGGGCCGAGCGCCAGGGCGCTGTATTCGAGGATGTCGGCCAATGGAAGCGCGCCTGGTATTTCCCGAAGCCGGGCGAGGACATACATGCCGCCGTCGACCGCGAATGCGTCACGGTGCGCAAGACAGCCGGCCTGTTTGACGCCTCGACGCTGGGCAAGATCGAGGTGGTCGGGCCGGATGCGGCCAAATTCATGGAACTGCTCTACACCAATCCATGGGAGAAGCTCGAGCCCGGCCGCTGCCGTTACGGCATCATGCTGCGCGAGGACGGCTTCATCTATGACGACGGTGTCGTCGGCAGGCTTGCACCCGACCGTTTCCATGTGACGACGACGACCGGCGGCGCGCCGCGCGTCATGAACCATATGGAAGACTATCTCCAGACCGAGTTCCCGCATCTCAACGTCTGGCTGACCTCGATCACCGAGCAATGGGCGGTGATTGCCGTGCAGGGACCGAAGTCTCGCGACATCATTGCGCCGCTGGTCGAGGGCATCGACATGTCGGATGAGGCGCTGCCGCATATGTCCGTGCGCGAAGGCCGGATCTGCGGCGTGCCGACCAGGCTGTTTCGCATGTCGTTCAGCGGTGAGCGCGGCTTCGAGGTCAACGTGCCGGCCGATTACGGCGAGGCAGTCTGGGAAGCGCTATGGGCCGAGGGCCAGAAGCATGGCGCCTGTGCTTACGGCACCGAGTCCATGCATGTGCTGCGCGCTGAAAAGGGCTACATCATCGTCGGCCAGGATACCGACGGCACGGTGACGCCGAACGACGCCGGGCTCGACTGGGCGGTCGGCAAGAAGAAGACCGACTTCGTCGGCATTCGCGGCATGGCGCGGCCGGATCTGATCGCCAAGGGCCGCAAGCAGCTTGTCGGCCTGAAGACCAGGGATCCCAAGGTGGTGCTGGAGGAGGGCGCGCAGATCGTGGCGGACCCGAAGCAGGCAATCCCGATGAAGATGATTGGCCATGTCACCTCGAGCTATTGGTCGCAAAATTGCGGCCGCTCGATCGCGCTGGGGCTGGTCGCCGGCGGCCGCGATCGCACGGGCGAGACGCTCTATGTGCCGATGCCGAACGGGGTGATCGAGGTGGAGGTCACCGGCATGGTGTTCTTCGACGAGAAGGGGGAGCGCCTCAATGGCTAAGGCCGCTTTGAAAACCGACGCCGCCGGACCCTCAGTCGAACGCCGTCCGGCTCTCGCCGGCCAGTCGCTTTCCGCCGCCGGCGTTACACTTGCCGTGCTGCCGCCGGCCGAGCGCATATCGCTGCGCGCGCCGGAAGCCTCGATTGCGGCTCTTTCGAAAGCGCTCGGCGTCGTCCTGCCGCAAAGGCCGAAAACCTCGGCGGCAAAGGCCGGACGCACGGCCTTGTGGCTCGGGCCGGACGAATGGCTGGTCATCGATGAGAGCGGCAAAGATCCACTCGTCGATTGCGCCAAGATTTCCGAGCTGCATTCGGCGGTCGGCATCTCGCACCGCAACGTCGCCATATCGGTTACCGGTCCGGCTGCCGCGACGACGATCAATGCCGGCTGCCCGCAGGATCTGTCGCTCGGCGCCTTTCCGGTCGGGGCGGCGTCGCGCACCATTCTCGGCAAGGTCGAAATCGTGCTCGTGCGCACGGCGGCCGACGCGTTCCGCGTCGAATGCTGGCGTTCCTTTTCCGATTATGTCTTTACTTTTCTGTCGGAGGCAGCGCGCGACGCGGCAGCATAGGCATGTTCGCCGCGCCCGGCCGTTCTGCGACAGCGAGCCGAGGGAGAATCCAAATGCCGCCGAACTCCGCGCCGAAGTCGCCGGTCAAGACGCCGGCCGTGCGCTCTTTCGAAGACGAGCAGCGCACTGGGACGGATATCGAAGAGGAACTCGAGGAAGGCCTCGAGGATACATTCCCGGCCAGCGATCCGGTGTCGATCACCGGAACGGCCATTCCCGGCGCACCGGCAAGACCCGGCAAGCCCAAAAGCGTGGTGGGACAGAAGCGCAAGAAATGATCTGCGCGGGGTGACAAAAAGCAGGGCTGAGGCCGGCACGATGGGCGGCCGGAAATTGCTGCCGCCCTTTCGTTTCCTCACCGCGTATTGTCGCCCGATCGGCTCAGAAGCTGCTTGGCACGATCCACGGGTCGATGCCGATGCCGAGCCTCGGGCCCTTGCTGTCGGCCTTGTGGGTCGCGGCGTCCGCCTTTTCAAGCGATCCGGTCGGCGCGCAATCGAGCTTCACATCGACCTTGGTGTCGATGCAGGCCGCTTCTTGCTTGCCTGTCTGACTGCTGCCGGCAAATGCGGCGCCAGAGAGCGCCAGCAGGGCGGCGAGCGCGAGGATTGCCTTCTTCATGGTCTGTCTCCGGTTTCCAGTTATTGGATTCGTACATGTACGGAATTGCGTACAGATACGCCCAGGACTTAGGGAGTTCAAGCAAAATCGTACATGTACGGAGAAATTGAGCGCAGGAATTGCCGGACGCTCGGCGCCGGAGCGTTCGGAGAAATTACAGATCGGGAGGAGCGCCGCTCTTCAGCAGTTGACCGGCGGCGTGAGCGGCGCAATCTCGTGCGCGGCGATGGCTTCGAGCATGATGTCGCCGATCCGTGTGATGAACGTCGTCTGGTCGCCGAACGGGTAGAACGGGAAGGTGATCAGCAGCGAGATGGCGCCGTGGCCGACCGCCCACAGCATGGTGGCGATGGCGCGTGGATCGCCTTTGAGCCTGCCGGCGGCAACGCAGGCTTCGACCCTCGCGATCAGCACTTTCATCGCCGGGTTGCCGCTCTCCATTTCGGCGAAGGTCTTTCCGGCTGGCGGCCTGACTTTTTCGGTCATGAAGACGGTGCGGTATTCGTTGGGATTTTCCAGTCCAAAGGCGGCGTATTCGACAAGCACCGCCTTGAGCGCCTCGATCGGGTCGTCGGCCGTATGATTTGCGATGCGCCTGGCCAAGGTCTCGAAGGCATCCTCGGCCAGCGCGAACAGGATGTCCTGCTTGTCGGCGAAATAGGAATAGACCGACATCGGCGCATAGCCAACGCGCTTGGCGAGCTTGCGGATGGTGAGGCCGTCATAGCCTTCTTCCTGGACAAGCTTGTGCGCGGCGTCGACAAGTTCGGAACGCAGTTCAGCCTTTTGTTTTTCGCGGCGCTCCTGGACGCTTAGCTGCAACTTTCTACTGCCTTATGACTGATGGCTGGATGCAGCATATATACGCTGTACGGCGTCGGGCAAGGGTGGCACGAAGCAGAAGCTTGACTGTCGCATGGCTGGCGATCGCGCTCGGCTTCGCCATGGAAGCTCTCATTCTGACCGTCAGATTTGCGGCAGGTGCCAACCCCGCGACGACGCAGTTTCTGATCGAACTGGCGCAAGGCGTGACCTGGTCGTTCTTCGTCTGCGCCGGCGTCAGCCTCGGCACGGCGCTCACCAAGGTGCGAGGCTCGCTCGGTGGCCTGATCGGTGCGATTTCGGAGCCACTGGCGATGGGCATCGCCAAAGGGACGCAAAAGGTTATGGTCAGCGCGCTGGACGCGGCGGCAAAGCCGGCCATCCTGTCGCTCACGACGCTCGGTGTGCTGCGGGCGATCGAATACGGGCTGCTCGGCTGGGCACTGGCGTCGCTGGCATCGAAGGAAGAACCGCGTCCGCTCCATTTCGCGCTGGCAGGCGCCCTGATAGGCGCGGTATTCGGCGGCGGCACCACGGTGCTGACCATCGAGACGGCCGCGGCAAATGACGCTGCTCTCGCAATGCCACAGGCGATCGCAACCGGCCTCAACGAGATCGTGTTCCCAATCGGTTGTTCACTGGTCGTCTACATTGCGCTGCAGGTCAGCCGCCACATGAAGTACGTCGCGGCCGAAGCTAAATAGATTTGGCACAGATAGATTTGGGCTTCTCCGCCTGACGAGAGTCAGACCGCTTCCGGCTGGCGTTCGATCAGGGTCAGCGTCAGCCAGCGCGCGGTCAGCGCCGGTTTTTTCGAGCCCTCGATCTCGATCGTCACGTCGTGCGCCGTCTGCACCCACCCCGACGGCCTGACCTTGACGTCGGCCAGCACGAAACGGGTGCGGATGCGCGAGCCGGTCTTCACCGGCGCCAGGAAGCGCAGCGAATCGAAGCCGTGATTGACGCCCATCTTGCTGTTTTCCAGCGGCGGCATGGTTTCGAAGGTCATCGCCGACAACAGCGAAAGCGACAGGAAGCCATGCGCGATGGTGCCGCCGAACGGCGTTTCGCGGCTGGCGCGTTCCGGATCGCAATGGATGAACTGATGGTCGTCGGTGGCATCGGCGAACTGGTCGATCATGCGCTGGGTGACGACCCGCCATGGCGACACGCCGACTTCCTTGCCGACGTTGGCCAGAAGCACATCGAGACTGATCGGTTCCACGCTGATGTCCTCCATCTTCACCCCCGGCATTTCACTCGCCGGATGGCGTGCGTCTCATTCCTTGAACAATGTCAGCCCGTGTTGCACCGACTGCCCGCCATCGATCGGCAGGATGGCGCCGGTGACATAGCTGCCGGCCCGGCTGCACAAATAGAGCGTTGCGCCGGCAATGTCATCCGGTGCGCCGATGCGGCCGATCGGAACGTGGTTGCCGATATGTCTTGCCTGGTCCTCGGTGCCGGTGGCGAAGGCCGTCATCCGGCTCTGGAAAGGGCCAGGCGCAAAGGCGTTGACGGTGATGCGGCGGGCGGCGAACTCGATTGCCAGGATGCGCGTCAGGTGGTGAACCGCGGCCTTCGAGGCCGAGTAGGAGTAGGCATCTTCGGCTAAAGGCTGCGTGCCCATCACCGATCCGAGGTTGATCACCCGGGCCGGGTCGGCGTCGCTGGCCGCGGCCTCGAGCAGAGGCAGCAATTCGCGCGTCAGGTGGAAGACCGAGGTGACGTTGACGCCGAACACCTTGGCCCAGGCATGGTAGGGAAAGCTTTCCAGCGGCGCGCCCCAGGAGATGCCGGCATTGTTGACCAGGATATGCAGCCGCTCGGTCCGCGCCCTGACCTCGGCCACAAGCGCCGCAATGCCGGCCTCGCTGGAGACGTCGCCGGCAAAACCTTCCGCCCGGCCGGATGCGCCAAGGCCGTTCAACTCGCCCGCTACCCTGACGCAATCCTCGCTCTTGCGCGAGGCGATCATCACCGCGGCGCCGGCCATGACCAGAGCGGTCGCCGCCATGCGGCCGATGCCGGTCGCGGCGCCGGTGACCAGCGCCGTCTTGCCGGCGACTGAGAACAGCTCGTCCAGATAGCTCATCGAATTCCTCCGTGCAGTTCACCGCGCTTTGGTTCAGGAAGCGGCTTCGCGTCGACAAGGCTAGCCGAACTTCGATCATGCTTGCCATGGGTAAAGTAGCTGGGGTGGGGCACGCTTTAGCGGCTGAATGGTTAAGCCCGAAATGCAAGGTGGTCATTCGGCCGTGACATGGGTCGGATGAATGATGCGGCCGTGCCCGTTAGCGAGCACCTTGGTAAGCTGTTCATTTCGCGCGTGAACCAGTCGTCGTTACTCCTCCGCCCCAGCCGCAGGCGGGTCTTGAGGAGTTGGGAGGTGGCCGAGCAGTGGGGCGGGACTGACATTCGTATTCGTGGACGGGGACTATGCTTTCGGGGGGAAAGCCATGGGTAAGAAACAATGCACCGTCCTGCTGGCAGCGGTTTTTGCGACTGTCTTTGGCGTCTTTTTGCTGATCCTGATCCTGCAGATGATCAGTTTTTTAGAGGACTAGACCGAAGCGAAACGCGTCCCTTTCCGGAGGGGCTCTACCGCAGGCTTTCCAGCTCGCGGATGCGTTTGGCGCCGTCGGCCTCGAGCTGCCTTGTGACGGCGCCGATCAGCGCTTCGGCAACGACGAAAAGGGCGGCGGATGAGTCCCAGGCCGAAGGCACGGCGGTGCGCCCGGCGATGACGTGGCGGGCGAAGCGGGCGATCGGCGACAGCCACTGGTCGGTAAACAGCACGATCTGCACGCCACGCTGGTTGGCCGTCTCGGCAAAGCGGACCAGGCTGTCCTGGTAGCGCCTGATGTCGAAGATCACCAGCACGTCGCGCTTACCCATGTCGATCAGTCGGTCGCGCCAGACGCTTTCCTGCCCGCCGAGGTGAAAAACGTTGGGCTGGATGATGGCGAGGTGGGCGGCCATGTAGCGCGCCAGCGGGTCGGTGAAGCGGCCACCGATCAGGAATGTCTTGCCGCGCCGGTCGGCAAGCTTGGCGACGATGTCGGCAAGCTGTTTGTCCGAGAGATGCCGGAAGGTCTCGCGCATGTTGTCGAGGGTCGCCTCCAGCATCGGCGACACGGCGCTGCTGCCCGGCGATGGCGGATTGAGCGTGCGCGAGGCCGGCGACTGCAATTGCGCCGCCAGCTCGTCTTGCAGCGTCGACTGGAATTCCGGATAGTTCTGGAAGCCGAGCCGGGCGACGAAACGCAGGATCGTGGGCGATGATACGCCGGCCGTAGCCGAGAATTCGGCGACCGTCTTCAGCCCGATCAGCGGATAGCTGGCGATCAGCGCTTGCGCTGCGCGCCGCTCGCCTGCCGGCATGGTGCCGATGCGGTCGGAGATCAGTTCGGCAATGCTGGAAACCATGTTTTTCCCCACCCTGGCCGTGCCGTTAGCGCATTATCGAAATCGCGTTTGACAAAGCCGGCCAAACTGTATGAAATCATCCGCAGGGACGCAATGAGGCAAAATACGTAACATACGATACAGCGCTCCCCGGGGACAGCAGACAATGGAGACAGCACGGCCCGCCAGCCTTGCATCGCCTGAAACCGTAAGGGTGACGAACCCCGGCGGATCGAGCCCCTTCGTGCTGACCTGCGACCACGCCTCAAATTTCCTGCCACCGGAATTCGGAACGCTCGGCCTTGCCGCCGAGGATCTTTCCCGCCACATCGCCTGGGATCCCGGCGCCTTGCCGGTGGCGCGCCGCATGGCCGAGGCGCTCGATGCGACGCTGGTCGAGACCTGCATCTCGCGGCTCGTCATCGACTGCAACCGCCCGCTCGACGCGCCGGACCTGATAGTGACGGTCAGCGCCAGCGAAAAAACCGTGGTCCCGGCCAACCAGGGACTTTCGGCCGACCAGCGGGAGGCGCGCATCGCGCTGGCGTGGCGACCGTTTCACGAGCGGATCGCAACGATCGTAGACGAGCGCCTGGCGGCCGGGCGGGAGACCAGGCTGGTCTCGATCCATTCCTTCACGCCGCTCTACAAAGGCAAAAGCCGGCCCTGGCACATCGGCATCATCCATGACGAGGACCGCCGGCTGGCGGCGCCGCTGATCGCGGCGCTGAAGCGGCTCGCCGGCGTCACCGTCGGCGTCAACGAACCCTATTCGCCGGCCGACCGGGTCTATTTCACGCTGGAACGCCATGCGCGCTCGCGCGGGCTGCCTTGCGCGATGATCGAAATCCGCAACGACGAGATCTCCGGCGCGGCCGGGCAGCGGAAATGGGCGGATCTGCTCACCGGCATTTTTCTCAATCTGGAGCCCGAGGCGGCCAATGGCCCCAGACCAAGCGCAGTCGGAAAGTCAGTTCAATCGGCCAGCTAAGAAACCAAAAGGGGACTTCAAAATGGTAGCACCGGGTTACAGTGAAGTTGATAAGAAGGAGGACCTGAAAGTTCTCCATGGAATGGGCTATGCTCAGGAACTTTCTCGAAGCATGAGCCGCTTCTCGAATTTCGCGATCTCGTTCTCGATCATCTGCATTCTCTCAGGCGGCATCAATTCCTTCGCGCAAGCGACATCGTCCATTGGTGGCGCGGGCGCTGGTATCGGCTGGATCGTCGGCTGCATGGTTTCGGGACTTTTCGCGCTCGCCATGGCCCAGATCGCCTCTGCATTTCCGACCGCGGGCGGCCTCTATCACTGGGCATCTATTCTGGGGAACCGTTTCACTGGCTGGCTGACCGCATGGCTCAACCTGCTCGGCCTGATCACCGTGCTCGGTGCGATCAACATCGGCACGGCTTTCTTTTTCGTCGGCACTTTCGGCGCAGCCTTCGGCATGACCGGCACGCCTGGTGAGATCGTCGGGTTTGTCGCCTTCATCACGGTGTTGCAGGCGCTGCTCAATCATTTCGGCATCAGGTTGACGGCTATGCTGACGGACGCCTCCGGCTTCCTGATCCTGGCAACGACAGCCGTGCTGATCGTCGCTTGCCTGGTGTTTGCGCCAGCGATCGACATCACGCGGCTGTGGACGTTCACGAACTATTCGGGCGATGCGGGGGGCGGTGTTTTCCCGCAGTCCGATTCCATGACGTATCTCTTCCTGCTCTGCCTGCTGCTGCCGGTTTACACCATCACTGGCTATGACGCGTCGGCGCATACTTCGGAAGAAACGTTGAGGGCGGCCCACTCGGTTCCGCGGGCAATCGTTTCGTCCGTACTCTGGTCGTCGCTGATCGGCTGGGTGATGCTGTGCGCGATCGTACTGGCGATTCCGGATCTGGCGGCCGGCGCCAAGCAGGGCTGGGGCGTGTTCTTCGCCACGATGGACGCAATCTTGCCGGCGTGGCTGAAGACACTGCTCTATCTGGGCATTCTGATCGCGCAGTTCCTCTGCGGTCTGGCAACGGTCACCTCTGCCTCGCGCATGCTTTTCGCCTTTTCGCGTGACGGCGGCATGCCGGTCGGCTCGGCCTCGCTAGCCAAGGTCAGCCCGACCTGGCGCACGCCGGTCAATGCGATTTGGACGGCTGCTGTGCTCGAGGTCATCTATGTCTTTCTTGCCCAGTTCATCTCGGTCGGCGGCACGAACATCTATACCATCGTCGTCAATTCGACATTGGTGTTCCTGTTTCTGTCCTTCATTATTCCGATCGTGCTCGGCATGATGGCTTTCGGAACGGAGAAATGGCCGAACCCCGGCCCATGGAATCTCGGCGCCGGCCTGTTCAAGCTGTTTTGCATCCTGTCGGTCATCGGCATGGCGATCATCTTCTACATCGCCATCCAGCCGCCGAACGACAAAGTGCTCTATATCACCCTGGGCTTCATTGTGCTGACCGCGGTGCTTTGGTTCGGTTTCGAGAACCGCCGCTTCCAGGGTCCGCCCATCGGCGACCAGATCGCAAAGCGCCAGGCGGCGATCAAGGCAGCCGAGATAGCCGTCGGCGAAGCCGGCGCCTGACGCTCTCTGATGACCATGGCCGGCATCGTGCCGGCCATGGATTTCCGTTTCCTTTTCAAAGTGACAAGCCCGAAACGACAAGCGCTGGAGTGCCAAAGGAATGGCCGGAAATTTCTCGTTCGATCAGTTGAAGCAAGCGGTCTCCAGCGGCGAGGTCGACACGGTGCTGGCCTGCATCGTCGATATGCAGGGCCGGCTCGCGGGAAAGCGGTTCCTGGCCCGTTATTTCGTCGATTCCGCGCATGACGAGACGCATGGCTGCAACTATCTCTTGGCGGCAGACATCGATATGGAACCGGTGCCCGGCTACAAGGCGGCGAGCTGGTCGAAGGGTTATGGCGATTTTGTCATGAAGCCGGACCTTGCGACGCTGCGGCTCGTTCCGTGGCTGGAGAAGACGGCGCTGGTGATCTGCGACGTGCTCGACCACCATACCCATGACGACCTGGCGCATTCGCCGCGCGCCATGCTGAAGAAGCAGGTCAAGCGGCTGCAGGATCGCGGCTATATCGGCTATTTCGCTTCCGAGCTCGAATTCTATCTGTTCAGCGAAACCTACGATTCCGCCCGCAAGAAGCACTGGCAGGGCCTCGAGACGGCATCGCCCTACATCGGCGACTACCAGATCGGCATCACCACCAAGGAAGAAGGCGTCATGCGCCGGCTGCGCAACGAGATGGAGGCGGCCGGCATCCCGATCGAGAATTCGAAGGGCGAGTGGGGGCCAGGCCAGGAAGAGATCAATGTCCGCTACGCCGAGGCGCTCGACATGGCCGACCGCCACGTCATCCTGAAGAACGGCGCCAAGGAAATCGCCGAGTCCGAAGGCAAGGCGATCTCGTTCATGGCCAAGTACAATTACGGGCTCGCCGGCAATTCCAGCCACATCCATAATTCGCTGTGGAGCGCCGACGGCAAGACGCCGTTGTTCTACGACAAAAATGCCGAGTGGACGCTGTCGACACTCGGCCAGCAATGGGCGGCCGGCCAGCTCAAATATGCCAAGGAATTCACCTGGTTCCTGGCGCCCTACATCAATTCCTACAAGCGCTTCCAGGCCGGCACCTTTGCGCCGACCAAGATCATGTGGAGCGAGGACAACCGCACCGCCGGCTTCCGTCTTTGCGGCGAGGGCACCAAGGGCATCCGCATGGAATGCCGCATCGGCGGCGCCGATTTGAACCCCTATCTGGCTTTCGCCGCGCTGATCGCGGCCGGGCTTGCCGGCATCGATGAAAAGCTTGAACTGCAGAAGCCCTTCGTCGGTGATGCCTACCAGGCCTCGCAGCTGCCTGAAATTCCAAAGACATTGCGCGACGCCACCGCGACGCTGGCGGAATCGAAAATGCTGAGGCAGGCGCTCGGCGACGATGTGCTGGAACATTACGTCCACACGGCACACTGGGAACAGTTGGAGTACGACCGCCGGATTACGGACTGGGAACTGCACAGGGGGTTCGAGCGGTATTGACGGCGTTGCGCTTTACGCAATATTGTTGCGGTTATCGCACCAGCAACACGCAGGAGGCAGCGTTTGCCCAAAGGTAGAGCCCATGTCGACAAGGCGTGGTTCATGAGTCGAATGAACGAGCGCAAGCTCACGGTACGCAGCATGGCCGGCCGCATGAACATACACTACAGCGCCTTGTCGCGGACACTGAACGGTGAGCGGCGTATGCAGGTCGACGAGATACGCAAGATTGCTGAAATTCTCGACCGGCAGGAAAGCGAGATATTGGTGCACCTGGGAAGTTCCAATGATGCGGCGAAGCCACCGGAGCCTGATCGCCGGTCTGGTTTCAAGGAGGGGCAAGTGGATTTCGTGGACGACATGAACGGCAACAAGGAAGAGTACATCGTGCCGCCTCGGGGTGCCGATCCGTTGTTTGGATGCATGGCCGGGACGCTCACCCTGCTTCCGGACGTCGACTATACCGCGCCCGCCGATCCGGATTGGGGCAATGTCTATGACGAGTGAGGGGGTTCTGCTCGACACATGCTTCATGCTGTGGCTGTCAACGGAGCAGCCGGTCACGAGGGCTGCGGTCGAGAAGGTGACCAGCGCACGCAAAAATGGCAGCGTGATCGCCGTTTCCGTGATGTCCGCCTGGGAAATCGGCATGCTTGTAGCCAAGGGCCGGTTGCCATTCATCAAGTCACCGCTCGCATGGTTCGAACGGTTCGTGCAGACCGGGGCAGCGAGCGTCGAGGGGATCGACAGTGAGCTTTTGGTCGAGTCTTCGTTCCTGCCCGGCGTCGTTCACAACGATCCAACGGATCGGATCATCATAGCCACGGCGCGCTCGAAAGACCTCGAGATCATCACCCGCGATCGCGCAATCCTTGCCTATGGCGCGGCCGGCTTCGTCAAAACAGTGCCTTGTTGATTTGGAGACCTCCTTGGAAACCGTGAAGATAAAATCCCCCGTCGACGGTTCGATCTATGCCGAACGGCCTCTTGCCACCGACCAGGCGATCGGTGCCGCGGTCGAACGTGCCAAGGCGGCGCAGGAGAAGTGGGCTGAGACGCCGGTCGTCGAGCGCGGCAAATACATGCTTGCCATGCTGGAAGCGCTGGTCGCCATGACCGACGAGATCGTGCCGGAGATCGCCTGGCAGATGGGCCGGCCGGTGCGCTATGGCGGCGAGTTCGGCGGCGTCAGGGAACGCGTCAGCTACATGGTCGAGATCGCCGAGGCGGCCCTGAAGCCGGTCATGGCCTCCAATCCGAAGGACGGCTTTCGCCGCTATGTGAAGAAGGTGCCACTCGGCGTGGTCATGGTGATCGCGCCGTGGAACTATCCCTATCTCACCGCCGTCAACACCATCGTCCCGGCGCTGATGGCGGGCAGCGCCGTCATCCTCAAGCATGCGGCACAGACATTGTTGGTCGGCGAACGGTTTCAGCAGGCGTTTGATAAGGCCGGCCTGCCCAAGGGCCTGTTCCAGAACCTCGTCCTGAACCACGCGCAGACTGAAAGGCTGCTCGGCTCCGGCAAGATCGACCATGTCAACTTCACCGGCTCGGTCGCCGGCGGCCGCGCCATCGAAAAGGCGGCGGCGGGCACCTTCATGACGCTCGGCCTCGAACTCGGCGGCAAGGATCCGGCCTATGTGCTGCCGGACGCAAAGATGGACCATGCCGTTGCCAATCTGGTCGACGGCGCCTTCTACAATTCCGGCCAGTGCTGCTGCGGCATCGAACGCGTCTATGTCCACGAGAAGGTCTACGATGAATTCGTCGAGGGCTTCATTGCCGAGACCAGGAATTACGTCGTCGGCAATCCGCTCGACCAGGCGACCACCATGGGGCCGATGGCGCAGGCGCGCTTCGCCGACCTGATCCGCGAGCAGAAGGCCGAGGCGTTGCGCAAGGGCGCCAGGGCACACATCAATATGAAGGTGGCCAACGACAGGCAAGGTTCCCCCTATCTGGCGCCGGAAGTGCTGACCCAGGTCGACCACCAGATGAGCGTCATGCGCGAGGAAAGCTTTGGCCCGATCGTCGGCATCATGAAGGTGCGCAACGACGAGGAAGCGATCGCGCTGATGAACGACAGCCCCTATGGGCTGACGGCCTCGATCTGGACGCGCGACACCGGCCATGCGGCGGCGATCGGCGATCGCGTCGAGACCGGCACCGTGTTCATGAACCGCTGCGACTATCTCGACCCGGCGCTGGTCTGGACCGGCGTCAAGGACACCGGCAAGGGCGCGGCACTGTCGGCCATCGGCTACGACAATCTGACCAGGCCGAAATCATACCATCTGCGCGAGGTGATCTAAGGTGGCGATCGACAAGCATGCGATCGCTGTTGAGGGGGAGTAATGGCGGATACACAACAATCGGCGCTGCCAGATCGTGAGGGTCCCGAGAGTATCGGCGGATGGCTTGTCCTGCCGATGCTCGGGTTGATGCTCACGCCGATACTGGGGTTGGTACAACTGCACAATTCCGACTATCTCGGCATGTTACAGAACTGGCAGGCCTACAGTTTGTCCCAAGGTGTGCTGATTCTTGCCGAATTGGTGATATCCGGCATACTAAACCTTACGGCCCCGGCCCTAATATTGTTCTTCATGTTCAAGCGCTGGCAGATATTCCCCGGCTGGTACATGATTTGGGCATTCGCGATGCCGGTATATGCCGTTCTCGATCCATGGGCTGTGCATCTGGCTTTTCCCACCGTCGTTCCAGAATTGGCCGATGCGTACGACGCAGACACCGTGGGCGGAATTTCGCGCTCGATATGGGCCGCAGTCATCTGGGTTCCGTACATGATGCGGTCGGAACGTGTGGCCAACACCTTTGTGAACTAATGACATCCAAGAGCACGAAAGCAGTCAAGAAGGTCGAAATGACAAAACTCGTTTCCAAATGGAATTACCCGACGACCGTCCGCTTCGGCGCCGGACGCATCAAGGAGCTGCCGGAGGTGCTGGCGGCGACCGGCATCAAGCGGCCGCTGTTCGTCACCGATCCGGGACTGGCCAGACTGCCGGTGGTGGCCTCGACGCTGAAGATCCTCGACGACGCCAAGGTGCCGTATGGCGTATTTTCCGAGGTCAAGCCGAACCCGGTGGATTCCAACCTGACCGCCGGCATTGCCGTGTTCAAGAAGGGCAAGCATGACGGCGTCATTGCCTTTGGCGGCGGCTCGGCGCTCGATCTCGGCAAGCTCATCGCCTTCCAGGCCGGGCAGACACGGCCGGTCTGGGATTTCGAGGACGTCGGCGACTGGTGGACACGCGCCGATGCCGATGCGATCGCGCCGATCATCGCCGTGCCGACCACGGCCGGCACCGGCTCGGAAGTCGGCCGCGCCGGCGTCATCACCAATGAAGCGACCCATACCAAGAAGGTCATCTTCCATCCAAAGCTTTTGCCGGCGATCGTCATTGCCGATCCGGAGCTGTCGGTCGGCATGCCGGGCTTCATCACAGCCGGCACCGGCATGGATGCGCTTGCCCATTGCCTCGAAGCCTATTGCGCGCCGGGCTATCACCCGATGGCCGACGGCATCGCCGTGGAAGGCATCAGGCTGGTCTTCGAAAACCTGCCGAAAGCCTATGCCAACGGCAAGGATCTGGTCGCCCGCGCCAACATGATGAGCGCCGCTGCCATGGGAGCGGCCGCCTTCCAGAAAGGGCTTGGAGCGATTCATTCGCTGTCGCATCCGATCGGCGCGCTCTACGACACCCACCATGGCATGACCAACGCCGTGTTCATGCCCTATGTGCTGGCCTTCAACCGAGAGGCGATCGAGCCGCGCATAGCCCGGCTCGCCGCCTATTGCGGCATCAAGGGCGGCTTCGACGGTTTTGCCAAGGCTGTTGTCAAGCTGCGCAAGGAGCTCAAGGTGCCGCACGCGCTGCCCGGCCTGATCAAGGGCCTCGACATGGACAAGAAGCGCAAGGGCCTGATTGCCGACATGGCGGTGGTCGACCCGACCGCCGGCGGCAACCCCGTCAAGCTGACCAAAAAGGCGGCGCTGACGCTGCTCGAAAACGCCATCGCCGGCACCGTCTGAGACAATTTTCGCATCGGAAATCGACTTGGGAAAGAGGCAAAGGAAAGGGGGAAAGATGAAAGGCAAGATCGAAACTAGTTAGCCGGAAAAAGAATCGCGAAGCGATTGCTACAGCCGGTTAAAAAGAGTTTACTTTTTCATACTGCGGGGCATCGCTTTCACAAAGTTTTCATCTGGCTGTCACACGAAAACGATACCGCATCGCAGGCGTCCAACGGCGTCAGTTCAACGGAGAGAACACATGTTCAAATTCACGGGAAAACTGCTTTCCCTTTCGGCCGTCGCCCTGATGGCGACCTCTGCCATCTCGTCGGCCCAGTCCATGGATGAACTGGTCGCCGCAGCCAAAGCTGAAGGCCAGCTCACCACCATCGCGCTGCCCCATGACTGGTGCGGCTACGGCGCGGTCATCGACGGCTTCAAGGCGAAATATCCGGAAATCACAATCAACGAACTCAACCCGGATGCCGGCTCCGGCGACGAGGTCGAGGCGATCAAGGCCAACAAGGACAACAAGGGCCCGCAAGCGCCCGACGTCATCGACGTCGGCCTGAGCTTCGGCCCGACCGCAAAGAAGGATGGCCTGATCCAGGCTTATAAAGTATCAACCTGGGACTCGATCCCGGACAGCGCCAAGGATGCCGAAGGCTTTTGGACCGGCGACTATTACGGCGTGCTTTCGTTTCTGGTGAACAAGGACCTGGTCAAGGAAGCGCCGGCCGACTGGGCCGACTTGCTGAAGCCGGAATTCGCCAATACCGTGGCGCTCGCCGGTGACCCGCGTGCTTCGAACCAGGCCATCCAGGCAGTCTATGCCGCCGGCCTTTCCGGCGGTGCGGCTGCCGGCGAAGCCGCCGGCACGGCTGGTCTCGACTTCTTCAAGAAGCTCAACGCCGCCGGCAATTTCGTGCCGGTCATCGGCAAGCCCGCGACGCTTGCCCAAGGCCAGACGCCAATCCTGGTGACCTGGGATTATAACGCGCTTGCCGGCCGCGATACGCTGAAGGGCAATCCGCCGGTCGACGTCGTCGTGCCGAAGACCGGTGTCGTCGCCGGCGTCTATGTTCAGGCGATTAGTGCCTACGCGCCGCACCCGAATGCTGCCAAGCTATGGCTGGAATATCTCTATTCCGACGAAGGCCAGATCGGCTGGCTGAAGGGCTATTGTCACCCGATCCGCTTCAACGACCTCGCCAAGAATGGCAAGCTCCCGGCTGACGTGATGGCCAAGCTGCCGCCGGCCGAGTCCTATGCAGCCGCGGTGTTCCCGACGCTCGACGAGCAGGGCAAGGCCAAGGAAGCCATCACCAAGAACTGGGATGCCGTCGTCGGCGCCAACGTCAAGTAAGACTTGAGATCAGCCGGGCGGCTTAGATCGCCGCCCGGCATACCTCCAGGACGGTAGCCGGCGCATGACCGATATCTCGTTGTCCGATCACGCTGTTGCCGGGAAGACCGCGCCTCCTGCCGACGCCCGCAGCATGAGGCTGCCGACGCAATGGCTTGGCGTTGCGCCTTTCTTCATCTTCGCCATCATGTTCTTGATCCTGCCCACGCTCTATCTGATGCTGGGCGCATTCCGGAACGATGCCGGCGAATTCACTTTCGAAAACATAGCGGCCTTGGCGCAGCCGTCGATCGTTGCCGCCTACTGGATCTCAATCAAGGTCAGCCTCGCCTCGTCGCTGATCGGTGCTTTCGCGGGACTTGCCATTGCCATCGCCATCGTCCGCGGCGGGCTGCCGGAGTGGATACGCTCGGCGACACTGACCTTTTCCGGCGTGGCCTCCAATTTTGCCGGCGTGCCGCTGGCCTTCGCCTTTCTCGCGACGCTCGGCCGGCTCGGGCTCGCCACGGTGCTGCTCAACGTCTTGGTCGGCTTCAACATTTATGCCCATGGTTTCAACATCCTGTCGTTCTGGGGCCTGACGCTGACCTATGTCTATTTCCAGATCCCGCTGATGGTGGTGATCATCGTGCCGGCGATCGATGGGCTGAAGAAGGAATGGGGCGAAGCGGCGGCAACGCTTGGCGCGACCCAGGCGCAGTTCTGGCGCATGGTCGTCATTCCGGTGATCTGGCCAAGTTTCCTCGGCACCGTCATCCTCTTGTTCGCCAACGCCTTCGGTGCCATCGCCACCGCTTACGCTCTGACCGGCTCCTCGCTTAACATCGTCCCTATCCTGCTCTACGCGCAGATCCGCGGTGACGTGCTGCACAATGCCCATCTCGGCTACGCCATCGCCTTCGGCATGATCGTCATCACTGGGCTGGCCAATGTCTTCTACATCTGGTTCAGGACGCGCTCTGAGAGGTGGCTCAAATGAAGTCCGGCAGATTCTGGGCCTGGATCGTCTTCGCGCTGGGCGCGGCCTATTTCTTCATTCCGCTGATCGCGACCGTGGAATTCTCCATGCGCATGCGGCGCGGCGCGTATTCCTTCGATGCCTATCAGGTCGTGCTCGGCGATCCCCGCTTCCAGGCGACCTTCATCTATTCGGTGGTCGCCGCCATCTTCACCATCATCCTTGGCGTGCTGGTGGTGGTGCCGGCGGCGTACTGGATTCGTCTGCGGCTGCCGCAGCTAAGGCCCGTCGTCGAGTTCATCACGCTGTTGCCGCTGGTCATCCCGGCCATCGTTATCGTCTTCGGCTACATCAGAATGTACGGGTCGAACTCACCGCTGCCGTTCCTGGCCAGCGACACAGGAGCCAATGCCTTGCTGGTCATCGGTTATGCGACACTGGCGCTGCCCTATATGTATCGCGCCGTCGACACCGGGCTTCGCACCATCGACGTGCGGACACTGACTGAGGCGGCGCAGATCCTCGGCGCCGGCTGGGGCACGATCATCGCTCGGGTCATCCTGCCGAACGTGCTGATCGCGGTGCTGTCGGGCGCCTTCCTGACCTTCGCCATCGTCATCGGTGAATTTACCATGGCCAGCCTGCTCAACCGGCCTGCTTTCGGACCCTATCTGCAGAACGTCGGCGCCAATCGCGCCTACGAGCCGGCGGCGCTTGCCATCATCGCCTTCGCCATCACCTGGGGCTGCATGTCGCTGATCCAGATCCTGTCGCGCTTCGCGCCGCGATCGGCGAACCGTCCGAACTGACCCGAAAGAAAAAGCCATGACCGAGCCATTCCTCTCAATCCAGCATGTGCGAAAATCCTTCGGCCCCATCACCGTGGTGCAGGATTTCAACCTCGACGTCGAGCCGGGCGAATTCGTCTCCTTCCTTGGCCCGTCGGGCTGCGGCAAGACGACGGTGCTGCGCATGGTCGCCGGTTTCGAAGAGCCATCCGCCGGCAAGATCGTCGTGGCCGGCAAGGACATCACCCGGCTCAAGCCCAACCAGCGCAATGTCGGCATGGTGTTCCAGGCCTATGCGCTGTTTCCGAACCTCACCGTGGCGCAGAATATCGGCTTCGGGCTGAAGGTCGCCGGTATGCCGAAGGCCGATGCCGACAGGCGCGTTGCCGAGATGCTCGACATCATCAAGCTGCCACAGATGGGCGACCGCTATCCCTATCAGCTCTCCGGCGGTCAGCAGCAGCGCATCGCGCTGGCGCGGGCGATTGCGCCCAAGCCGAAACTGCTGCTGCTCGACGAGCCGCTGTCGGCGCTCGACGCCAAGGTGCGCGTGTCACTGCGCGAGGAAATCCGCTCGATCCAGAAGAAGCTCGGCATCACCACCATCTTCGTCACCCACGACCAGGAAGAGGCGCTGTCGATCTCCGACCGCATCGCCGTCATGTATGGCGGCAAGGCCGAGCAGGTCGGCACGCCGTTCGAGATCTACAACCGGCCGGCAACCAAATTCGTCGCCAATTTCGTCGGCACGCTGAACGTGCTCGAAGGCACGGTCACCGACGCCGCTTCGGGCAAGGTGCGCGTCAACTCGCAAGAGGTCTCGCTCAAGGGCAAGCTCAACGGCTCGAAATCCGGCGACACGCTGTCGCTGGCGCTGCGGCCCGAGGCGATCTCGCTCGGCCGACACCCCGGCCGCGATTCCAGCCTTTCGGGCGAAATCGCCGAGGTGCATTTCCTCGGCTCGGTCATCCGGGTTCGCGTCGGCATCGGCGGCAGCACGGTCTCGCTCGACACGTTCAACAGTCCGGCCACACCGCCGCCTGCCGTCGGCGAAAAGGCCGAGATTTCGTTCTCGTCGGGCGACATGCTGGTGCTGCACTAGGAGAAGAGTGAATGGTGAATAGTGAATAGTGAATAGTGAATAGTAAGAATGCGCTTTACGCGCCGAAATTCCTCTGCACGCAGCCATTCACCATTCACCATTCACCATTCACCATTCACGAGCAGCCAAAGCCGTCGCCGTTTTTGCAGTGCCAATCGCCCGGCTTCACCGCTACGATAAGGCATGGCGCTATTCGAACTCACCCTTGTCCTGCTTCTCATCGCAGTCGCCCTGACCGCGCTGTCGCGGCGTCTGCAGATTCCCTATCCGTCATTGCTGGCGCTGGCCGGCGCCGGCATCGCCTTCCTGCCGTTTGCCCCGACCATCGAGATCGACCCGGAGCTGGCGCTCGCTCTGTTCATCGCGCCGGTTCTGCTCGACGCGGCCTATGACACGTCGCTGCGCGATCTCAACCGCTACAAGGTTTCGCTCATCCTGCTGGCGCTTGGCGCCGTCATCTTCACCACCGTGACGGTCGCGCTGGTCGGCTGGACGATGGCAGGCCTGCCCATTGCCGCGGCCATAGCGCTCGGCGCGATCGTAGCGCCGCCCGATGCGGTGGCGGCGGCGGCCGTGCTCGGACAGTTCAAGGTGCCGCACCGCATCACCGCCATCCTGGAAGGCGAGAGCCTGCTCAACGACGCCACGGCGCTGCTGATCTACAGGATGTCGGTTTCCGCAGCCGCCGGCTCCATCCTGTTGAGCAGTGCCGTTCCAATGATCCTGCTGTCGACGGTCGGCAGCCTTGCCGCAGGCTATGTGCTCGGCCGGTTGTCTCTCGCCATACTCGGCCGCATCGACGACCCGGCGAGCGGCACCGTGGTGCAATTCGCCTCAACCTTCGGCGTCTGGATCCTGGCCGACAGGATAGGGCTTTCTGCCATCATCACGATCGTCGTCTATGCCATGACGATCGCACGTACATCGCCGCGCCGCATGCCGGCAAGGAATCGTGTCAGCTCCTACTCGGTCTGGGAGACGGCGGTGTTCGTGCTCAACGTGCTGGCCTTCGTTCTGATGGGCCTGCAAGCGCGGTCGATCGTCGGTCGACTTGCCGAGCAAGGGCAAAGCGAGGCGTTCGTCTTTGCCCTGGCTGTGCTGGCCGTCGTCATCGTATCACGGCTCGTCTGGGTGCTGGGCTGCGGCGCGATCCTCAGAGCGCTGGCACGTCTGGGTGACGAGGACAGGCAAAAAGACGCGCCGACATTTCGCGGCGGCGTGCTTATCGGCTGGTGCGGCATGCGTGGCCTGGTGACGCTTGCGGCAGCCTTTGCCTTGCCGGCCGACTTTCCGGGCCGTGATCCGATCGTGCTCGCCGCTTTCACGGTCGTGCTCGGCACATTGGTGCTGCAAGGCGTCAGCCTGAAACCGTTGCTGCTTCTGCTCAATCTCGACCTCGACCGGACGGTCGACCGGGAGGTGGCGCAGGCGCGCGTCGCCATCATGCAGGCGGCGCTGGACGTGCTCAGCGGCAAGACATCCAGCGCGGCCGGGGCGGTGCGAGAGCAATATGCCGCCCAGCGCGCCATCGCCGAAAACCCGGAGGATGCCCAGGCGGCGACCGAGTATGACAGATTGCGTCTTTACGCCATCAAGAGCCAGCGCGATGCGCTGGAGCGTTTGCGCATCGACGGAACGATCGGCGACGAAGCCTACCACCGCCTTGAGGAAGAAATCGACTGGTCGGAACTGGCAGCATCCCCGCCCGGTCGGTTCCAGCCGCTGACCACTTAGCATCTGGCCCAAGCTCCCTCCGCCCGGCTGCACATTGCAAGGCTGTCAGCGAACGGCTACTGCCAGCAGGAAACTGAGCCGGATAAGCAATGAAGCTGGTCAGCTATAACATCCAGTACGGCTTCGGCAGCGATGGCCGCTACGACCTGGCGCGTTGTGCCAAGGTCGTGGCCGGCGCCGACATCGTCGCCTTGCAGGAGGTGGAACGGCACTGGTTGCGCAGCAACGAGGACGACCAGCCGGAACTTCTTTCGCAATTGCTGCCCGACTATCATTGGGTCTACGGGCCGGCCTTCGACATGGATGCCAGCCACCGGCATGAAGGCCGCATCGTCAACCGGCGGCGGCAATTCGGCACCATGGTTCTGTCGAAGCTTCCGATCGTCTGGTCGCGGCTGCATACGCTGCCGCTCAGGCGCACGCTGCGGCCGCTCAACACCCGCAATGCCGCACTCGAATGCATGATCCGCACCCCTGCCGGTCCGGTGCGGGTGCTGTCGTTGCATCTGGCGCATATCGCGGCCGAGGAGCGGCTGGAGCAGATCGACTATTTGCTGGCCGAGCATCGCCGCGCGCCGTCCGAGGGCGGCCCATGGAGCGGCGCCGACGACGAGCCGGCGCGCAACTGGAGCAATGGCGAACAGGAGCCAGAAAACCCCGTAGCGGCGATCTGGTTGGGCGACTTCAACATGGAGCCGGATAGCGCCGAGTACCGGCGCATTGTCGGCAGCGCGCCCTATCATCGCGGTGCCGCCTATCTCGACGGTTTTGTCGATGCCGCCGCCGTCGCAATGGAACCGACAGCGGATTTCCACACCCATGTGAAGACTATCGATGGCAGGCTGGCAAAGCGCCGGCTCGATCATTGCTTCGTCGGCGGCATGTTTGCCGGGCGCGTGCGCTCGGTCAGCGCCGATATCGGCCAAATCGCTTCCGACCATTTTCCGCTCTGGGTCGATATCGACCTGGAGACGCCGATCGTCATCGGGACGGGCGGCGGATGAAGCGCCGATGAGCCTGTTTGTCTTTTTCGCGGTGCTCGCCGCCGCTTCCATGCATGCGATCTGGAACGCGCTGGTCAAGGTCCATCTCGACCGTTTCCTGTCGATCACACTGATGACGCTCGGCATGGGTGCCGCTGCGCTGGTGACGTTGCCTTTCGTCGAGGTGCCGAAGCCGGAAGTGTGGCCATACATCCTCGCCTCGGTTGTCTTCCACATGGGCTACAGGACGTTCCTGATCGGCGCCTACAAGGCCGGCGATTTCGCCCAGACCTATCCGCTGGCGCGCGGCACCGCGCCATTGCTGGCCGCTTTGGGGGGCGTTGTGGTGGTTGCCGAGATGCCGGCGCCGCTCGCCATTCTCGGCATCCTCTTGTTGTCGGCGGGCACGCTGGTGCTGTCGTTTCGCGGCGGCGCGCATCTGGAGAAATTGAACCTGCGCGCCGTCGGCTTCGCGCTGGGCACATCGATCTTCATCGCCAGCTACACGCTGTCGGACGGCAGCGGCGCGCGGCTGGCCGCCACCGCGTCGAGTTATGCCGCCTGGCTGTTCGTCTGCGATGCGCTGTGGGCGCTGGTGCTATGCGTCGTCTTTCGCGGCCCACAGGCGCTGCCGGTGCTGGCGCGCGACTGGAAGGCCGGAATCTATACCGGCGTGCTCAGCGGCGGCGCCTACTGGATCGTGATGTGGGCGATGACCAAGGCGCCGATCGCCTCGGTGGCGTCGCTGCGCGAAACATCGATCCTGTTCGCCATGATGATCTCGGTGTTCGCGCTCGGCGAGAAGATGACGGCATGGCGAGGTGCCGCGGTGCTTAGCATCGTTGCCGGCGTCGTTGCGCTGAGAATGGGATAGTCACGCGATCTCCAGATCAAACACCATCAGCCCGTCGGTGCCGCCTTCGAGCGCCGCGACCAGTTTTGCGCCGGCTCGCTGATGCGCTTCATGCTCCAGATAGGCATCGCGTGCCGCAGCGTCGCGAAAGTCGATGGTGAAGCCGTGCGTGAAGCCGCGGGCGAAGGGTTCCGGGCTGGTATTGGCGCTGAATTCGACCTTGCCCATGCCGTCGATCACCGCCCGCAACGCTTCGAGATCGGCATGGATTGCCGCGCGCTCGGCGTCGGCGACATCGTTGCGAAATCTGACGAAGACACAGTGCCTGATCATTCTTTGTCCCTCATGCCGCTCGGTTGGTGGAAAACACCGCCGGCGGCAGCGGCTCGCGGCCAAGGATCAGATCGGCGCCTTTTTCGCCAACCATGATCGTCGGGGCATTGGTGTTGGAGGAGGGGATGCGCGGCATCACCGAGGCGTCGCAGACGCGCATGCCCTCGATACCGCGCAGCTTGAGATCGGGCGTCACCACGCTCATTGCATCGTAGCCCATGCGGCAGGTGCCGACCGGGTGGTGGTCGGTCTTGGAACTGCGGCAAGCGTAGTCGAACAACTCGTCGCCGCTCTGCAGGTCGGGTCCCGGCAATACCTCGCGCAGCACATAGGGCTGCAGCGCCTTCTGCCGCATGATCTCGCGCGCCAGCCTCAGCCCCTTGATCGACATGTCGCGGTCATAGGGATCGGACCAATAGTTCGGATCGATCAGCGGGCGGTCGGCCGGGTCGGCGCTGTTCAGCCGCACCGTGCCGCGCGAGTGCGGACGCAGGAAGGCCGAGTTCAATGTCACGCCCGGATTGTTCAGCTTCTCGACGCCGGCCTCGATGCCGGAGCCGAGGCCGAGATGCAGCTGGATGTCGGGAGAGGCGGCGGTCGGATCGGCGTACCAGAAGCCGCCGGTCTCGAACAGGCTGGAGGCTACCGGGCCTTTCTTCAGGAGCAGATACTGCAGGCCGGCCCAAGCCGTCCAGTGCAGCTTGGCATAGTTGTCGTAAGTGTGGTCGCCGGTGCATTCGGCGATGACGAACAGGTCGAGATGATCCTGCAGGTTGGAGCCGACGCCGGGCAAATCGTGCACCGGTGTCACGCCGATCGTCTTCAGATGGTCGGCCGGGCCGATGCCCGACTGCAGCAAAAGCTTCGGCGAGCCGATGGCGCCGGACGAGACGATCACCTCGCGCTCGGCGCGCAGGATCGCCGGCTGGCCGCCCGGCCTGTCGACGATCTCGACGCCGACGGCGCGGCCTTTGTCGACGACGATGCGTGTCACTAGAACGCCGGTCCTGATGGTGAGATTCTTGCGCTCCCGGATCGGCCTGAGATAGGCGACCGAGGCGGAGGAGCGCTTCGCGTCCTTCTGCGTCAACTGATAGTAACCGACGCCCTCCTGGGCTACCCCGTTGAAGTCGGGATTGAAGGGGATGCCCATCTCCTGTCCGGCACGGAAATAGGCCTCGCAGATCGGCAGCGGCGCGATCGGGTTCGACACGCCGAGCGGGCCTTGGTCGCCGTGGAAATCGTTGGCATAACGCTGGTTGTTCTCCGCGCGCTTGAAATAGGGCAGCACGTCGCGATAGCCCCAGCCGGCAAGGCCTTCTTCCTTCTCCCAGGCGTCGTAGTCGCGGGCGTTGCCGCGCGTGTAGATCTGGGCGTTGATCGAAGAGCCGCCACCGATCACCTTGGCCTGCGTGTATCGGAAGACACGGTCCTGCATGTGCTTTTGCGGCACCGTCGACCAGCCCCAGGCGGCGATGCCCTTGGTCATCTTGGCGAAACCGGCCGGCATGTGGATCAGCGGATTCCAGTCCTTGCCGCCGGCTTCGAGCAGCAGCACCTGATGCGACGGATCTTCGCTCAGCCGGTTGGCGAGTACGCAGCCGGCCGGGCCGGCGCCGACGATGATGTAGTCGGTCATGGCGTCACCTGTTCATAGCCTCGGCACCGACAGCGCGCCGTCGACATTGATGACCGAGCCGGTCGAAAAGCCGAACTTGCCACCGGCGAGTGCTGCCACGGCGGCACCGATATCTTCGCTCTCGCCCCAGCGCATTGCCGGCACCAGCCCGCCGTCGATCAATCCGTCATATTTGGCGGTGACACCCGCGGTCATGTCGGTGCGGATGATGCCCGGGCGCACCTCGAACACGGCGATGTTTTCGGTGGCAAGCCGCAGCGCCAGGTTCTTCACCCACATCGAAAGCCCAGCCTTGGAGATGCAGTAATCGGAACGTTCCGGCGAGGCCATGGCGGCGCTGACCGAGGTGATGGTGATGATCGATCTCGCATCATCGCTTGGCAGGCCGAGCATCGCTTTGGCGACGGCCTGGCTGAGGAATACGGTGCCGCGGAGATTGATGCCGAGCACCCGGTCGAAATTTTCGGGCTTGAGCTCGAGCAGATCGCCGCGCAGGACGGCGCCGATGCCGGCATTGTTGACCAGGCAGTCGATGCGGCCGAAGGCGCTTGTGGCGGCATCAATCAGCGCTGCGTGGCCGTCGAGGTCGGCGATGTCGCTGCTGGCATAGGCGAACTTCGCGCCGCGCCCTCTGATGTCGGCGGCGAGCCCGTCGGCGGCTTCGTCGGCAAGGTCTGAGAGGAGGATGTCGAAGCCTGCGTCGGCCAGCGCCTCGGCGCAGGCAAGGCCGATGCCGCGCGCGCCGCCGGTGACGATCGCTGCCGGGCGGGTCATGTTGCAAGCTCCGTCTTGTGGATATGATCGGCGACGCGCAGCGCCTGTGCGGCGATCGACAGCGCCGGATTGACGGCGGCCGAATTCGGCAGGAATCCGGCATCGACGACGAACAAATTGCTGTGGTCGAAGGAGCGGCAGAACGGATCCAGCGGCGAGGTCGCCGGATCGTTGCCCATCTTCACCGTGCCGCACTGATGCGAGGGCGTGCGCTTGTCAAACGGACGCGACAGGACGATCGGATAGCCGCAGGCGCGGAAATTCTCGCGCATCACCTTGGTCAGTCCGTCGAGCGACCGCATGTTGGAGCGCCGCCACTGCATGACGATGTCCTTGCCGTCGATCATGATGCGGCTCTCGGGATCGGGCAGGTCCTCGCACATCAGATACCAGTCGACGGCGTGGCCGGCCATGAAATCGAGCGCGAATTTGGGCGCGCGCCTGACATTGGCCTTGAGGATGTTGCCGTCGATCTTGCCGAGGAGCTGGACATTGCCGAGCGGGTTGCCGCCCTTGCCGTCGGACAGATAATAATCGTTCAGCATCAGCGTCTTCTGGTAGACGGATTTGTTCCGGCGGCGTGGATCGATCGCCAGCATGGCGCTCGAATTGTGGTTCATGAAGTTGCGGCCGACCTGGTCGGAGCGGTTGGCCAGGCCTTTGCCACCGCCTCTGCCCTGAGGGGTGGGCGAGCGCAGCAGGATGGCGGCGGAATTGACTGCGCCGGCCGATAGGATGACCAGCTTCGGCGCGACTTTCTTCAGCGTACCGTTCTGTCGATAATGGACGGCGATGATCGTCCTCGCATCCGGCGATGCCTCGAGATATTCGACATGGGCGCCGGTCTCGAGCTTGATCTTCTGGTCGGCAAGGGCGGCGGTCAGCGGCCCCGTTTGGGCGTCGACCTTGCCGACGCCGGTGTTGGGAAAAGCGTCCCACGGCGTGCTGCCGTCTTTCAGCCAGGCTTCGATGTCGACGCCGAGCGGCAGCGATGCCGGGTGCAGGCCCAGGCTCCTAAGCTCGGCGCGCGCACGCGCGATCGGCGGCTCGTCGGGTACCGGCCCGAAAGGGTAGGGCATCGAGTGGAACGGCTCGGTCGGGTCTTCGCCGAGTGCACCGCGCACGCGGAAAAGCTGCTCGGCCCTGGAATACCAGGGCTCGAATTCCTCGTAGGAAAACGGCCAGGCCGGCGAGACGCCGCCATAATGCTCCATCTCCGAAAAGTCTTCCCTGCGGTAGCGGATCAGCACCGCGCCGTAGAATTTCGAATTGCCGCCGACATAGTAGTAATTGCCCGGGTTGAACGGCGCTCCGCCGGCCTCGAGCCACATCTCCTTCGGCCGATAATGACCATCGACGAAGATTGCGCGGGTGTCGCGTGTGTGCGGCGTTGCTGGCAGTGGTTCGCCGCGCTCCAGCATCAGGATCGAGGCGCCACCGCCGGCAAGGCCGGAGGCGATCGTGGCGCCGCCGATGCCGGAGCCGATGATGACGATGTCGGGATTTGTCATGGCGGTCAGACGATGCGTTTCTCGGTCGCCGGATCGAAGAACACCGCCTTGGTCAGGTTGAAGGCGAGCGGCGTGACCGTGCCGGGCTGGATTTTGGCATCGGCGCGCAGCCGCGCCACCACCGCCTTGCCGCCGAGATTGGTGACCGCGAACGTATCCGAGCCGGCCGGCTCGATGACCTCGATGTGACAGTCGGCGCGGGCGATGTTCGAGGCGTTGCGTTCGGCACCCTCGGGATCGGTCAGTGCTTCCGGGCGAACGCCGAAGATGATCGGTTTTCCCTGGAATGCCGACAGGCCGGCCGGCGCATTGCCCAGCGGCAGCGAGATCGGCTGGCGCGCCTCGCGCTCCATGACGACGGAGAAGCCGCTGCCGTTGCTGCCGATCGTCGCCGGGATCAGGTTCATCGCCGGCGAGCCCATGAAGTCGGCAACAAACAGGTTGACCGGATTGTTATAGATTTCGGCTGGCGTGCCGAACTGCTGCACCTCGCCGTCGCGCATCACCGCGATCTTGGTGGCCAGCGTCATCGCCTCGATCTGGTCGTGGGTGACGTAGACGATGGTGGTGCCGGTGGTGGCGTGCAGGCGCTTGATCTCGATGCGCATGTCGACACGCAGCTTGGCATCGAGATTGGACAAAGGCTCGTCGAACAGGAACAGCTTTGGATCGCGCACCAGCGCCCGGCCCATGGCGACGCGCTGGCGCTGGCCGCCGGAGAGCTGGCTTGGCTTGCGCTTCAGCAAATGGCCGATCTGCAGGACCTTCGCCACCTTGTCGATCGCCTTCTGGCGCTCGCCGGCCGGCACGCCGCGCATCTCCATGCCGAAGGCGATATTGCCGGCAACGGTCATGTTCGGATAGAGCGCGTAGCTCTGGAAGACCATGGCGATGTCGCGCTTGGAGGGGTGGAGATCGTTGATCGTGCGTCCGTCGACGCGGATTTCCCCTTCGGTGATGGTTTCCAGGCCGGCAATAGTGTTGAGCAGCGTGGACTTGCCGCAACCGGAAGGCCCGACCAGCACGAGGAAGCCGCCCTTTTCCAGGTCGAGGTCGATGCCTTTCAGGATCTCGACCGCTCCGAAACGCTTCTTCAGCCCGTCAATTTCCAGAAAAGCCATGCGATTATCCTTTGACGGCGCCGGCCATCAGGCCGCGCACGAAATAGCGGCCGGCGAGCACGTAGACGAGGAGCGTCGGCAGCGCGGCGATCATCGCCGCCGCCATGTTGACGTTGTATTCGACGACGCCGGTCGAGGTGTTGACGACATTGTTCAGCGCCACCGTCATCGGCATCACGTCGCCTGAGCCGGCATAGGCGGAAGCGAAGAGGAAGTCGTTCCAGATGTTGGTGAACTGGTAGATCACCGTCACCACGATGATCGGGAGCGAGTTGGGCAGCATGATGCGCCGGAAGATCTGGAAGAAGCTGGCGCCGTCGATCTGCGCCGCCTTCACCAGCTCGTTCGGAAACGCTTCGTAATAATTGCGGAAGAACAGGGTGGTGAAGCCGATGCCGTAGACGACGTGAACGAACACCAGGTTCACGGTCGGATTGCCGAAGCCGAAGGTGAGGCCGGTCGCGTTCTGCAGCTTGACGCCGAACCGGCCGAGGCTGCCGAGGATCGTTGCCATCGGCAAGAGGACGGACTGGAACGGAATGAAGCAGGCAAACAGCATCAGCCCGAACACCAGCGTCGCCCCGCGAAAGCGCCATTTCGTCAGCACATAGCCGTTGAGCGCGCCGAGCAGGGTCGAGATGATGACGGCCGGAACCACCATCTTGATCGAGTTCCAGAAATAACCCTTCATGCCGACGCAGGTGAGACCCGAGCAAACCTCGCTCCACGCCCTTATCCAAGGTGCGAAGGTCGGCTCCTGCGGCAGCGCCAGCATGTTGCCGTTCTGGATTTCGTCCATGGTCTTGAACGAGGTCACCAGCATGACGAACAGCGGCATCAGATAGAACAGCGCGAACAGCGCCAGCAGCCCGTAGATGACAATACGGTTGACCGTCCTGGCGCTGATACCGCCAGTGCTCTGGCGAGCAGGAGTGGCCACGGCGCTCATCGCGGCTTCTCCCGAAGCTCGGAATAGAGATAGGGAACGATGATCGCGGTGATGGTCATCAGCATGATCACGGCGCTGGCCGAGCCGACGGCCATCTCGTTGCGCTTGAAGGTGTACTCATACATGAAGTTGGACGGCAGCCAGGCCGAACCGCCCGGCCCGCCGCTGGTCAGCGCGACCACCAGATCGTAGGATTTGATGGCGAGATGCGCGAGGACGATCAAGGCGGACAGGAAGATCGGCCGCAGCAGCGGGATGACGATGCGACGGTAGAGCTGGAAGGTGGTGGCGCCGTCGATCTGCGCCGCCTTCAGGATCTCGCCGTCGATGCCGCGCAGGCCGGCCAGGAACATCGCCATGATGAAGCCCGACGCCTGCCAGACGCCGGCGATGACCACTGTGTAGATGACGAAATCCTTGTTCTTGATCCAGTCGAAATGGAAGCTCGTCCAGCCCCATTGGTGCAGCGTCTGCTCGAGGCCGAGGCCGGGGTCCAGAAACCATTTCCAGGCAACGCCGGTGACGATGAACGACAGTGCCATCGGGTAGAGGTAGATCGGCCGCAGCACACCTTCGCCGCGGATCTTCTGGTCGAGCAGGATCGCCAGGAACAGGCCGAGCGCCAGGCAGATGGAAATATAGAGGAAGCCGAAAATCCCCATATTGGTGATCGACGTGTACCAGGAGGACGGCGGATCGCTTTCGAAAGTCCAGCGCCATAGCCGCTGATAGGCGCGTGGCCCGGTGATCGCATAGGAGGGAAAGGTCTTGGAATTGGTGAAGGACAGATAGATCGTCCACAGGATGAAGCCGTAGACGAAGACGATAGTGGCGGCGAAGCTCGGCGCCAGCACGAGCTTCGGCAGCGCGTCCTGAAGGCGCGAGCGCACCGTGGCGCCCGGACGGGCATCGTGCTCCGGCGTCAGCGTGATACTGGTTTCAGCAACTGTGCTCATCTGTCCATTCCGTATGGCGGGTCCGGAATTCTGCTGTCTCGGGCTCTGCGGCACGAAAGCGTGCCGGTCGGCGCAACCGCAAAACCTCGCCGCAGGGGATCTCCCCGGCTTGCGCCGGGGAGATCATTCACATGGGCGGGTGCCTTACTTGGCGTCTTCGATCGCGCTGACCAGTTGGGTCACGGCCTCGTCCGAGGTCTTGATCTGGCCGTGCACGAATTTCGAGACGACATCCTTATAGGCGTTGGCAACCGCGGGAGGCGCGCCATAGCCCTGCGCCAGCGAACCGAACAGCGTGCCGCCTTCATTGGCGGCCTTCAGGTCGGCCATGCCCTTCTTGCCGCAAGCGTCGAAATCGGTGTCCGGCACGTCGGTGCGGGCCGGAACAGAGCCCTTGACGACGTTGAAGGCCGACTGGAAGCTCTTCGACAGCGTGGCGGTGGCCAGGGCGATCTGGGCGGCCTTGCGGTCCTCCGGAACGTTGAACATGCCGAACATGTCGGAGTTGTAGACGACGCTGCCGTCGGTGCCCGGGAAGCGGTAGCACAGGAAGTCGGTGCCCGGGACCTTCTTGGCGGCGTTGAATTCGCCCTTGGCCCAGTCACCCATCACCTGCACCAGCGCATCGCCCTTGATGACCATGGCGGTGGCGAGGTTCCAGTCCCGGCCGGAGAAGTTCGGGTCGACATAGGTGACGAGCTTGGCGAGATTGTCGAACGACTTCTTCATCGTGTCGGACTTCAGCGACTCCTCGTCGAGGTCGTTGAAGGCCTTCTTGTAGAACTCAGGCCCGCCGGTCGACAGCACGACTGAGTCGAACATTGTCGCTTCCTGCCAGTTCTGGCCGCCCAGCGCGAGCGGGATGACGCCCGCCGCCTTGGCTTTGTCCAGCAACGCAATGAAGTCGTCGAAGGTCTTGGGCTCGGTGCCGCCGATCTTGTCCATCACCGCCTTGTTGATCCATAGCCAGTTGACCGAGTGGACGTTGACCGGAGCCGCGACCCACTTGCCGTCATAGACGGAGAATTTCTGCAGGGCCGCGGGAACGGACTTGTCCCAGCCTTCCTTTATCGCCGTCTCGGTCAGGTCGCCCATAACGCCGGCTGCGGCGTAATCGAGCACGGTATAGCCAAGCATCTGCGAGGCGGTCGGGTAGTTGCCCGCTGCCACCATCGCCTTCAGCGCCGTCATGGCGGCGTCGCCGCCGCCGCCGGCCACCGGCACGTCCTTCCAGGCAAAGCCTTCCTTGGCCAGATCCTGCTTGAGCACGTTCAGAGCGGCAGCTTCGCCGCCCGACGTCCACCAATGCAGCATCTGGACTTCCTTGACGTCCTCGGCATGGGCCGCGAACGCAACGCCCGATGCGAGAGCCGTCCCGATAAGCAGTTTGCGCAACATGTACTTCCTCCCTTGTTGAACTTACACGACCGGCGGATGCCCACCGGGTTCTTCCCAACTCAGCCGACCCACCATCCGGTGCGCTGGCCGCGATGAAACTGGATTGTCTTTTCCTCGGTATAATCCTCGACGGCGCGCTTGCCGAGTTCGCGTCCGAGACCGGACTGCTTGTAGCCGCCGAAAGGCAGCTCGGGGTAACCCTCCATGAACGTGTTCACCCAAACGGTTCCCGAACGCACATTCCGCGCCACCGACATGCAGGTATCGATGCTGGCGCTCCACACGCCCGCCGACAGACCATAGGGCGTGTTGTTGGCGATGTGCAACGCCCTTTCAATCGATTCAAAAGTCAGCACCGAGAGCACCGGACCGAACACTTCCTCGCGTGCAATGGCCATGTCTTCGGTGACGTCGCGAACGATGGTCGGATCAAGATACTGGCCGGCGCTCGAAGCAAGCTGATTGCCGCCGCTACAGATCCGGCCGCCGCCGTTTTCCGCTGCCGTCACGTAGCCGGTGACCTTGGCCACATGGTCGGCAGAGATCATCGCGCCGACCTTGGTGCGGTCGTCGAGCGGGTCGCCGACAACCACCTTGGCGGTGAGGGCTTTGACGGCACCGAGGAACTCGTCGGCGATCGCCTCATGGACGATCAGCCGGCTGCCGGCATTGCAGCATTCGCCGGCATTGAAGAAGCCGCCGGACACCGCCGCGTCGGCGGCGGCCTCGAGGTCGGCATCGGGAAAGACGATCTGGCCGTTCTTGCCGCCGAGCTCCATCGCGACTTTCTTCAGCGAGTTGGCGGCAGACGCCATGGTCATCTTGCCGACGCGGGTGGAGCCGGTGAACGACACCATCTCGACCAGCGGATGGCTGACCATCGGTGCGCCGACATCGGCGCCCAACCCGGCAAGGATGTTGACGACGCCATCCGGCAAGCCGGCCTGCATCAGGATCTCGCCGAGCACAAAGGTCGAGGCCGAGGTCATCTCGCTCGGCTTGACCATCGCCGTGCAGCCGGCGGCGAGCGCGAAGGGTAGTTTCTGGCTGACGATAAGGAACGGGAAATTCCACGGCGTGATGATGGAGACGACGCCGATCGGTTCGCGCAACACGACGCCGAGCATGGCATCGCCGAGATTGGCGTAGCTTTCGCCGTGAAGCGTCCGCGCAAGTGCCGCGGCATAGCGCCAGATGTCGACGGCGCCGCCGATCTCGCCGCGCGCCTGCGCAATCGGCTTGCCGGATTCCAGCGCGTCGAGCCGGGCAATCTCGTCCAGCCGCGCCTCGATCAGGTCAGCAGCCTTGAGCAGGATCGTGGCGCGTTCGGCGGCCTTCATGTGCGGCCACGGGCCGGTGTCGAAGGCCTTGTGCGCGGCCTGAACTGCCGCCTCTACGTCCGCCGCGCCGGCCTGCGCATAGCGCGAGACGGTGAAGCCGTGGCCGGGGCTGCTGCGCTCCAGCGTGCGGCCGTCCTGGGCGTCGATGAACCTGCCGCCGATCAGCAGCCGGTAGCTTTTCGGCGCTGCGGCTGCCTCGGCGGGCATGGCGATGTTGAGGGGTGCGTTCATGTGATTTCCAGGTTCCTAAGATCTTGAGAACGCCGGCTTCTGCTTGGTCTTGAAAGCCTCGACGCCGGTCCTGAGATCGCTTGTCAGCGCGATGAAGCCGCTGGCCAGCGCTTCGGTCGCGGCAGCACTCTCTTCGCCCTCGGCGATTGTAATCATCAGCTTGGCGGCTTCGGTCGCGAGCGGGCCGCGCTCGGCGATCTTGCCGGCCCAGGCCTTGGCTTCGGCGAATGCCTTACCGGTCTCGACCACCCGGTCGACAATCCCCAGAGCAAGAGCCTCGGTAGCCAGAAACACTTCGCCGCCGAGCGCCATCCGCCGCACTGCCTGCGCACCGAAGCGGCGCACGGCGCGCTGGGTGCCGGACCAGCCGGGAACGACGCCGATCGAGGTTTCGGGGAACCCCAACTTCACCTGCGTTTCCGCCACGCGAAAGTCGCAAGCCGCCGCCAGTTCCAGCCCGCCGCCCAGCGCATGGCCGGCAAGAACGGCGATCGTCGGCTGCCGCAGCCGCGCCAGCCGGTCGAAGACGCGGTGGCCGTAGCGCACCCATTGCACCTGGAAATCGGCAGCGCTCATTTCTGCCCAAGCCTCGACGTCGCCGCCGGCGCAAAAGCCCTTGCCTTCGCCGCAGACCAGCACGACGCGGACGCCGGTTGCTGTCTCGGCCTCGTCGAGTGCCGCTTCCAGCGCCCGCAGCATCGGAATATCGAGCGCGTTGAATTTCTCCGGCCGGCGCAGCGTGACAATGCCGATGGCGCCGTCGGTTTCAAAGGTTACCAGACGCTCAGCCATGTGCGGCTCCAAGCGACACGCCGCCATTGAGCGATAGGCCGATCGGCCGGTCCCGGTAGAGCGCATCCGGCGTCACTTTCAGGTCGTTGGCGACGGCGAGCGGGATCTCGGCCTGCGCCAGCACATCGCGCTCGAGGTCGATGCCCGGCGCCAACTCGGTCACCATCAGCCCCGCAGGCGTCAGCTTCATCACGCAGCGCTCGGTGACATAGGTGATATCCTGTCCCTGCGCGACGGCACGCTTGCCCGAGAAGGAGATATGCTCGACCTCGCCGACGACTTTCTTGACCTTGCCCTCCTGGTCGATGCGGATGCCGCCACCGGCAAGCGACAGCTTGGCGCCGGCATTGAAGAAACCGGAAAAGACGATCTTCTTCGCCCGCGCGGTGATGTCGACGAAGCCGCCGGCGCCGGCGGTGACATGCGGCCGCGCCGAAAGCTTCGAAACATTGACCGAGCCGTGCCGGTCGATCTGCAGGAAGGACAGCAGGGAGGCGTCGAAGCCGCCGGCCTGGAAATAGATGAACTGGTGCGGCGAAGGCATGAAGGCGTCGGCGTTCGACGAGCAGCCGAACTTGAAATCGAGCAGCGGCACGCCGCCGACCGCGCCCTGTTCGATGACCCAGGTGACCTTGCCGTGCTGGCCTTCCTCGAGCAGGATGCGCGGCACATTGGCCGAGATGCCGAAGCCGATATTGACCGCCATGCCGTCGGCAAGCTCCATGGCGACGCGGCGCGCAATGACCTTCTGGACGTTCATCTCGGCGTTGCGAAAGCTCGACAGCGGCCGGAAGATCTCGCCGGAGATGGCCGGATCGTAAGGCGTCAGCGTCGTCTGCAACTGGTCGGGCGCCACCACGATATGGTCGACCAGCACGCCGGGCACGCGCACATCGTGCGGCTTCAGCGTGCCGTTCGCGACGACGCGCTTGACCTGCGCGATGACGATGCCGCCATTGTTGCGGGCGGCCAGCGCCTGTTCGAGGCCGCCGAGATAGGCACCCTCATGCTCATAGGTAAGGTTGCCGCGCTCGTCCGCCGTGGTGGCGCGGATGATCGCGACCTGCGGTACGATCGAGCGGAAATAGAGCCATTCCTCGCCGTCGAACTGCTGCACCGAAACGATCGGCTCGCTGGCGGCAGCATTCATGGCGCAACCCTGATGGCGCGGGTCGGCAAAGGTATCGAGCCCGACCTTGGTCAGCACGCCGGGGCGCTTGGCCGCGGCCTCGCGATGCATGTCGAACAGGATGCCGGACGGCACGTTATAGGCGGCGACTGAATTGTCGCCGATCATCTTCCAGATCTGCGGCGGTTCCGACGATGACGGCCCGGACGGATAGGAGCCGCACAAAGTGCGCTTCAACAGGCCGGGCTTGGCTAGATGGTCGATGCCCTTGATGCCGTACATGTCACCGGCGGCGATCGGATGCAGCGTCGTGATGTCCCTGGGATGGCCTTCCGCGTCGAAGCGCTCGCCGACGGCAGCCAGCACCGCATCCGGACAGCCGAGGCCGCTCGACGATGACACGGAAACGACCATGCCATCCCTGATCAGGCCGGCAGCTTCAGCCGCTGAAACGAGCTTGCTCACGCGGCGCTCCCGAGCTTCGGGTCGATGGCAACGGCGTTTCCGGACCTGGCCGATTGCAATGCCGCCTCGGCTGATGTCAGCGACCAGACGCCGTCCTCGCCGGTGGCGGACGGCTGGCCGTCGCCACGGATCGCTGCGTGGAATTCGCGCAGCGAACGGGCATAGAGGTCTTCGCGGTCGAAGCTCAATTCCTCCTCGCCCTGTGCCGTGCGAAGCAAGACCGAGCCGACCGGCTTCTGCGTCATCACATTTTTGGCGATCAGCGAGCCTTCGCTGCCATGCACCTCGAAGCCGGTGCCGGCGAATTTTGTCGTGAAGCCCTCATGCGATTGGGCGATGACGCCCGATGCGAAGCGCCAGAGGCACATGGCGCCGTCTTCCAGTCCGCCGGCGGCCATGCCGGCCGACTGCGTGAATGCCGAGATCTCGACGGGATCGTCGCCGAGCACGAAGCGCAGCGTGTCGGCATCGTGGACGGTGATGTCGAGCACCACGCCGCCGCCGGCGTCCGGCCTGGTGATGCGCCAGCCCTGCAGGTTTTCCGGCAGATAGACGGAGTGGAAGACGCGCGCGGCGATCAGCCTGCCGATGCGGCCGGCAGCGATCGCTTCGCGCATCGCCCGATGCGAGCCGGCATTGCGCAGATGGTGATTGGTGCCGAGCACGACGCCGGCGGCCCTGGCCGCCGCGACCATCTTGCGCGCGTCGGCGCTGGTCAGCGCCAGCGGCTTTTCGCACAGCACATGCTTTCCCGCCTCGATGGCGGCGAGTGCCTGTTCGAGATGCAATTCGTTAGTGGTCGAGATGTAGACGGCGTCGATATCGGATTTGAGCAGGGCGTCGAGCGTCGAGACCGCCGCCGGAATGCGGTTTTCACTGGCGTAAGTGGCGGCGCGCTCCGGGCTGGAGCTCATCACCGCGGCGATCTCGCCGTCCTTCTGCGCGCGGATGGCGCCGATCATGAACTGTCTTGCGATCGTGCTGGCGCCGATCAGCCCCCAACTGACGGTCATGCCGCGTCTCCCATTCCTGCACAGCCATGCTCGTTGCGATCGGGGCCGCAGCTTTCCCTGACCACGAGGTTGACGGCGCCGATATGATCCTCGGCGCGCGTGGTGCGCGATTGGATCATCTTCAGCACGACATGGGCGGCGCGCTCGCCGAGGCCGGCGGTGTTCACCGCGACGCTGGTCAGCGCCGGCATATAGTGCTCGGCCTCGGCGACGTCGTCGAAGCCGACGACGGCAAAGTCCGCGCCGGGTTCCAGGCCGCGCTTGCGCAGCGCCAGCAAGACGCCGAAGGCGACCGCATCGTTGAAGCAAAGGGCCGCGGTCGGCGGCGCGGCCATGGCAAGTGCGGTTTCCAGGCAGGCAATACCGCCCTTGCGGCTGGTTTCGCCCTCGAAGACCAGCCTGTCGGCCGGTTCGATGCCGAGCGCTTCACAGGCCTCGCGAAAGCCGCCCAGGCGCTCGTGATAGACGACAAGGTCGGACGAGCCGCCGAAGAAGGCCAGCCGGCGATGGCCCTTGCCGATCAGATGGGCGGTGGCGAGATAGGCGCCGCGATGATTGTCGGGCGTGATCACCGGGATACGGCTTTCGGGAAGCCGGCGCATGACGAAGACGACCGGAACGCCTGCGGTCTCAAGGCGACGGAACGCGCCAGGCGTGGTGCCGCGCGCCGGCGACACGACGAGCCCGGCGACACCCTGCTCCATCAACGATTTCAGAACCTCTTCCTGGCGCACCGGGTTTTCAGCCGTATTGGCGATGAAAGGCACGACGCCGGCCGACTGGAAGACGCGCTCCATGCCGACCGCGAGCTCGGCGAAAAACGGATTGGTGAGATCGTTGATGACCATGCCGATGACGTTGGAATGGGCCTTGCGCAGATTGGCGGCGCCGCGGTTGTAGACATAGCCGACGTCCTCGATCGCCTTGCGCACCTTGAGCGCGGTTTCGGGCCGGATCAGCCCGCTGCCTTGCAGCACCAGCGATACCGTCGATTTGGACACGCCCGCCTCACGGGCTATGTCGAGTATCGTTGCCTTGGCCCGGCTGGCCATCCAGATCTGTCCTCCCGGTGGTTTCTTGTGCGATTTTATTGGAACGATCTAATCCCTGGGGCGCATTTGAGTCAATCGCGTTTTTGCGAACCCGGGAAAAATGCGGCTCGGTGGCGCAATCCTCCGGCAAGCAGGCTTTCGGCTGCTGCGATGCAGCAATTTTTGCTGCACGAGGCAGGGCGGCAAAATATCTTGATTTGTTGGAACGTTCCATTTAATAGGCGTTGGTAAGGGAGAGAGCCATGGACATCACCTTGCCCGGGGAAGGCGCCGGCCGTGTCCGCTACCGGCTTGTCGGCCAGCCGGTGCAGCCTGTGGCCGGCGCTCGCTTCTCGCGCATCGCCTACGCCGCCGCCCATGTCGCTGCCGATCCCCTCGCCATGGCCGATCCGTGGTCGAGGCCCGCGGTCGACTGGGACAAGACGATGGCGTTTCGCCATCACCTCTGGCGGCTTGGCTTCCGTGTCGCCGAAGCGATGGACACCTCTCAGCGCGGCATGGGTTTCGACTGGGCGAATGCCAAGGAATTGATCCGCCGCTCGATCGCCGAGGCGCGCAGCGTCGAAGGCGCCGATCTTGCGTCGGGCGCCGGCACCGACCATCTGGCGGGGGGCGCCAGCAGGCTAGACGATGTCATCGCGGCCTATGAAGAACAGCTCGGCTTCATCGAAGGGCTTGGCGGCAAGGCGATCATGATGGCCAGCCGGGCGCTGGCGGCGGTCGCCAAAGGCCCCGACGACTATATCGGCGTCTACGACCGCATCCTGTCCCAGGCCTCCGGCAAGGTCATCCTGCACTGGCTGGGCGACATGTTCGACCCGGCGCTGAAAGGCTACTGGGGCAGCAGCGATTTCGAAACTGCGCTGGAGACGGTGGTCGCGATCATCGAACGCCATGCCGGCAAGGTCGAAGGCATAAAGATATCGCTGCTCGATGCCGGCAAGGAGATTGCGCTCAGGGACCGGCTGCCTGAGGGCGTGCTGATGTTCACCGGCGACGATTTCAATTACCCCGAGCTGATCGCCGGCGACGGCGACAGACATTCGCACGCGCTGCTCGGCATTTTCGATGCCATCGCGCCGGTCGCCAATGCAGCGCTGGCAAGGCTGGCCGACGGCGACCGCGCCGGCTATGACGCGCTGATGGCGCCGACAGTGCCGCTGTCGCGCAAAATCTTCGAGGTGCCGACCGAATATTACAAGGCCGGCATCGTCTTCATGGCATGGCTGAACGGCCACCAGGAGCATTTTTCGATGGTCGGCGGCATGCAATCGGCGCGCGGCATCCGTCACTATGCCGATGTCTTTCGCCTTGCCGACCAGGCAGGGTTGCTGGCCGACCCCGAGCTTGCCATTGCCAGAATGACAAGCCTCTGCGCGGTAGCGGGCGTCTGATCGCGAGCGCCACAGCGTCCGATCCAAAGGTTGCTTCGGGTGGCTTTGCGATTTGCCTTGTCTGGGCAAATCTGTATGCGGTATGCGTCCGGCAACAGAGAAGCCGATCCGGCGCTCCGCCGGCCAACTGGCATAGCTGCCGTTCTGCAATGGGGTAAGCTGATGACCTTCGACCTTCAGGGCAAGCGCGTTTTCGTGGCCGGACATCGCGGCATGGTCGGCTCGGCCATCCTGCGCAGATTGGCCGACGAGGATTGCGAAATCCTGACCGCCTCGCGCGCCGAGCTCGATCTTCTCGACCAGGCCGGCGTGCGGCGCTGGATGGCCGACCGCAAGCCGGATGCAGTGGTGATGGCGGCGGCCAAGGTCGGCGGTATCCTGGCCAACAACAGGCTTCCCGTCGATTTCCTGCAGGACAATCTCGTCATGCAGAACAATGTCATCGACAGCGCCTTCCGCAACGAGGTGCAGAAGCTGCTGTTTCTCGGTTCATCCTGCATCTATCCCAAATTCGCGGCGCAGCCGATCTCCGAGGACGCCTTGCTGACCGGGCCGCTCGAGCCCACCAACGAATGGTATGCGATCGCCAAGATCGCCGGGCTGAAACTGTGCCAGGCCTATCGGCGCCAATACGGCGTCGACTACATCTCGGCGATGCCGACCAATCTCTACGGGCCGGGCGATAATTTCGACCTCAATTCCAGCCATGTCGTGCCCGCTCTGATGCGCAAGGCGCACGAGGCCAGGCGCGCCGGCCGCAAGACCCTGGAGGTGTGGGGATCGGGCACGCCGATGCGTGAATTCCTGCATGTCGACGACGCCGCCGACGCGCTGGTCTGGCTGCTGAAGAATTATTCGGGCGACAGCCACATCAATGTCGGCTCTGGGGAAGACATCACCATTGCCGACCTTGCCCGCACCATCGTGTCGGTCGCTGGCGCCGATGCCGCGATAACGTTCGATGCGACGAAGCCGGACGGCACGCCGCGCAAGCTGATGGACGTGTCGCGTCTGTTCGCCACCGGCTGGCGCCCGCGCTATTCGCTGCGCAGCGGATTGGAACAGACCTATGCGTGGTTTCTGGAGCACGTCGAGAGCGGCGATCTCCGCCTCGGCGCCGCCTGAGGCCGGTATAGGCCGGGAACGTCAGTCGACGAAAAATACCGACGGCCAATTGAGGGATTGTCTGGATGGTGGGCGTGACAGGGATTGAACCTGTGACCCCTGCAATGTCAATGCAGTGCTCTCCCGCTGAGCTACACGCCCATCCGAAGCCGCGCATACACCATTTTTGGTTCTGCACGTCAATAGCGGGAAAGGGGAAAGAATGGCTGGCTTGCGGCGTCGGTCAAGACGCGACAAAAAGCGCGTCAGGCGGCCTGCAGCATCTTTTCGACTTCGTTGACGAGGTCGCGCAGGTGGAACGGCTTCGATAGCACCTTGGCGTCTTTCGGCGCCTTGGAATCAGGGTTCAGCGCGACGGCGGCGAAGCCGGTGATGAACATCACCTTGAGGTCGGGATCGATCTCCGTGGCGCGACGGGCGAGCTCGATGCCATCCATCTCGGGCATGACGATGTCGGTCAAAAGCAGCGAAAAAGGTTCCTCGCGCAGCCGCTCATAGGCACTGGCGCCATTGTCGAAATCGCTGACCTGATAACCGGCGCGCTCCAGCGCCTTGACGAGGAACCGGCGCATGTCGTCGTCGTCTTCCGCCAGCAGAATGCGTGCCATCTTGTCCCGTCCGAATCACCCAACCGACAATGCCGTGCGGCAAGCCCGTTAACCATGCTGTATATGAGGAGGTGACGGTAAACATCAAGTGAACGTTGGCCGCACAATCCTGATTTGGCTGGCGCTTCGGCGGCTGGACATGCGGGCGGCGAGGTGGCACTTTCCTATCATGATGCATTGGTATTTCCGGGTTCGTTCAAATTGAAAACGGCAGCCGAGGATTTTTCGGTCGTTCCACCCTTCGAAATCCGATCGGGCGCCGAACAGCGCGTTCCCTTCCTCTTCAACTCGCCGCATAGCGGCCGCTACTATCCGGACCGGTTCATGGCTATGGCCAAGCTGGACCGCAACGCCATCCGCCGCTCAGAGGACTGCTATGTCGAGGAATTGTTCGGCGGCGCCGTCGCGCTCGGGGCGCCGATGCTGGCGGCAAACTTCCCGCGCGCCTATCTCGACGTCAACCGGGAGCCGTGGGAACTCGACCCGCGCATGTTCGCCGAACCGGTGCCGTCATTCTGCAACATCCGCTCGGCGCGGGTGGCCGGCGGGCTCGGCACCGTGCCCAAGCTGGTCGGCGAGGGGCTCGACATCTATTCCGGCCGCTTGCCGCTGGCGGAAGCCGTGGCGCGCATCGAAGCGGTCTACAAGCCCTATCACGAGACGCTGAAACGGCTTTTGACCAGAACCCATGCGCGCTTCGGCTACGCCGTGCTGATTGACTGCCACTCGATGCCGGCAAGCATAAGGGTCGGCGACAGCGGATTGCGGCCGGACTTCATCGTCGGCGACCGCTTTGGCATTTCCGCCGCGGCGGCGTTGACCGAGACGGCGATCGGCCTGCTCACCGGCATGGGCTACAGCGTCGCCCACAACAAGCCCTATGCCGGAGGCTTCATTACCGAGCACTATGGCCGCCCCGTGCGCCATCTGCATGCGCTGCAGATCGAGGTCAATCGCGGGCTCTACATGAATGAGCGGACGTTCCAGAGATCGGCTGGTTTCGACGCCCTGGCCGACGATCTGGCGCGGTTTTCGGCCGAACTGATGGCGATGCCCGATCACAATTTCATGGATCTGCCGCTGGCCGCCGAATAGCCGCGGAATCGCGGTACTCGCCGCTCATGCGGCAGCGTAAAAAAAGACCGCATCGTTTGCACGACACGGTCGAAGTCTAGGGAGGAAACGCCCAAGGAGGGCATGGACAGGAACCCCTGTCCGAGAACAAACGTATTGTGCGCTGCACAAATGTCAAGGCACGTTCCGGCTTTTTTAATTCACTGTGAAGTGGAAATTGCATTTCCATGACGGCGGCGTTGCATTCGAGCAACAGTTGGCACCATGCGAAAGGCTCCGAACGCCTTTGTTTCGGCATAAATCCGTAGGCAAACGGGCATCTCCAAACATGCTGGAGCGGGAGAATCAGTTGGACATCAGCATCGAGTTCATGCGGCGCATTGCGCGTGCCGCCGCAGCCGAGACCTTGCCGCGCTTCCGCAACCAGGGCGCGGTCACCAACAAGGAGCGCGGCAGCTTCGACCCGGTCACCGAGGCCGACCGCGAGGCCGAGCGCGCCATCCGGGCGCTGATATCAGCGCAGTACCCCGATCACGGCATTCTCGGCGAGGAACATGGCGGCGAAAACATCTCCAGCCGGCATGTCTGGGTGATCGATCCGATCGATGGCACGCGCGCCTTTATTTCCGGCCTGCCGGTATGGGGCACGCTGGTCGGGCTGACGGTCGACGGCGATGCCGTCGCCGGCATGATGTCGCAGCCCTTCACCGGCGAGCTGTTCTACGCCAATGCCTCGGGCTCGCATTATGAAGGTCCCGGTGGCCCGCGAAAACTCGCGACGCGCAAGACGACGAATCTCGCCGAGGCGACGCTGTTCACCACCACGCCGGCGCTGTTCAAGGGAGACGCGCGCCTGCGCTACGACCTGTTCGAGCAACAGGTCCAACTCGCCCGCTACGGCACCGACTGCTATGCCTTCGCCATGGTGGCGGCGGGCAGCGTCGATATCGTCGCCGATCCCGGATTGAAGCCCTACGACATCGTCGCGCTGATCCCGATCATCGAGAAGGCGGGCGGCGTCATCACCACTTTCGAAGGCGGACCGGCGGAAAAGGGCGGCGACATTCTGGCAGCGGCGACACCGGAGCTGCACGCGGCAGCAATGGCGGCGCTGCGCGGCTGAGATTGGCCATTGCTGCCCAGGCAAGATCGTTGCCATACCTCCTGACAGGATGATGTCAGTTGGCATGCGCTATGGAACGCTGTCAGCCGGGGAGGACCATAGATGCCGACGCAGCCAGCAGCCAGCCATTCCGATGCTCCGGCGGACGGGCGGAGCGATTTCGATTTCTTTTTCGGGCGCTGGACCGTCGGCCATCGAAGATTGCAGAAGCGGCTGCAGGGCGACGGCAACTGGGATGTGTTTGGCGGCACGTGCGAGGTGCGGCCGATCCTTGGCGGCCTCGGCAATGTCGACGACAATTGGATTGAATTGCCCGGCGGGCCCTATCGCGCCGCCACCTTGCGGACCTTCGACCCTGCGGCGAGGCAATGGTCGATCTGGTGGATCGACGGCCGCAATCCGTCGACCATCGATGTTCCGATGCGCGGCACTTTCGTGGCGGGCGTCGGCACGTTCCTGTGCGAAGACGTCTTCGACGGCCAGCCGATCCAGGTCCGCTTCCTGTGGTCGCGGATCACGGACGGGTCGGCGCGCTGGGAGCAGGCCTTTTCGCCGGACGGCGGCAAGGCATGGGAGACCAACTGGATCATGGATTTCGCCCGCACGAGCTGAAGCCGGACAAGGTATGTGGCTCAGACGTCACCGATTCCGGGGATGAAGGCATCGAATGCGGCTAGCAACTGCTCGCGATAGAGATCGGCTTCCTGCAGGATCTCATGGCGGGCGCCGTCGATCATCACTAGCGAGCCGACGCGCAGACGTCTCGCATAGGCCTCGACTGCCCTGGTCGAGACGACCTGGTCGGCGCCGGCGGCGATCATCAGCAAGGGCACGTGGATCTTGGCCATGAAATCCGGGTCGCTGACGATCAAGGACGCCTCCGTCGCCGCCTTCAGCCAGCGGATCGTCGGTCCGCCGAGCGCCAGCTGCGGATAGGTTTCGTAGATCAGCGTATTGCGCCGATAGCGTTCCGGGTCGCTGGTCAGCTTGTTTATGGCGAAGGGCACCGATTCCTTGGGCCGCGGCCCCCATGCGGCATAGAGTCGGCCAAGGCCGAGAAGGCAGAACAGCGAACAGATGCGGCGGACGGTTTTTACCGAAACCGGCAGGTCCGGCACGGTGAAGAACGGTGCGATCAGCACCATGCGGCGCACGCGGTTCGCCATCGAGGGCGCGGCGAGCAGCGCAATCACCGCGCCGGCCGAGTGGGCCAGTATGTAGTAGGGTCCTCGGCAATCGGGCAGCACGATCTCCTCGAAGAACTGCTCCAGATCGCCGGTGTAGTCGAAGAAGCTCCGGACGAAGCCGCGCTGTCGGTCGCCGATCAGCCGGTCGGAAGCGCCCTGGCCGCGCCAGTCGAGGGTTGCCACGCCAAAGCCCCGGTCGGTAAGGTTGCGAATGGTCTCGAAATACTTCTCGATGCACTCGTTGCGGCCGGTCAGGACAACGACGGTGCCCTTCATCGGGCGGGCAACCGCGGCAAACAGCCCATAGCGGATCTTCTTGCCGTCGCGCGTGGTGAAGAAGCCGCCGGCCGTGTTTTCCGGCAGCGGATTGCCCGGAGTTTCGTGGAAGAGAGGGGGCTGGTGGAGAAGATCGGTCATACGGTGTTTGGTTGGTGTCGGTGCCGGCGTGGGCGCAAGTCAGGCATAAACGCCCATGCGCCAAAAGCAAAAGGAATTCGGGACGCCGGGGAGGTCGACCCAGGCAGCGAACAAGTAAGGCCGGAAGCAGCCTTGGCGTGCTTCCGGCCTCTGTCGACCGGGAGGAAGGGACGTTACACCCGGTTCGGCCTCGTCGTGTCGCCTTTTCCGGCGACCTGTTCGTGATCTCGAGAACAGTTTTAGTGCCGCCTGGCTGAACGCTCGCCGAAGCCACGGTTCATCTGCCGTTCATCGGCATCGGGACGTGGGCCGGGACCGGTTCCGTTCGGACGCGGGAAAATCTTGAAATGCCGTCGCCGGCTTCCCAAATTTGTCATGCGGTCGCCAATGTCGGGGCCGCTGGCCCATCCGGAACGCCGTCACGGGTTTCGCACCGGCCATACGCAACCTTGTTGCTCAACAGGAGAACACACCATGCGTCACGTTGATTTTTCCCCGCTCTACCGTTCGACCGTCGGTTTTGACCGGTTGTTCACCATGCTCGATTCGCTTGCGCAGCCGGAAGGCCAGACGTATCCGCCTTACAACATCGAGCGCACGGGCGAGGATGCCTATCGCATCTCGATGGCTGTGGCCGGCTTCTCGGAAGATGAGATTTCGATCGAAGCTCACCGCAATGTGCTGACCGTCAAGGGTGAGCGCAAGGAGGAAGGCAATGGCGAAGGCTCCGAACTGCTCTATCGCGGTATCGCCAGTCGAGCCTTCGAGCGCCGCTTCCAGCTTGCCGATCACGTCGAGGTTGTCGGCGCCGCGCTGAAGAACGGCCTGCTCTTCGTCGACCTCAAGCGCAACATCCCCGAAGAGCTGAAGCCGCGCAAGATCGCGATCACCTCGGCTCCGGCCAAGGCCAAGCAGATCGAGGCCAAGACTGCCGCCTAAGCCAGGCAGCTAAACTCCGGGACGCCAACTCCCCGGGAAGAAAGGGCGGTGCAGCAATGCGCCGCTCTTTTGCTGGTGGGCAAGGCTTGCTATCCGGCGAGCAGGTAGCCGAAACGGTCGACCTCGTCGGGCGTGGTCGCGAAGCTGGTGACAAAGCGATAGAGCGCTTCGTCTTCGCCAATGTAGCCGTCGTAGCCGAGCGGCCTGTGCCAGTCGTGGAAGGCCGCCCCTGCCGCTTGCATTCTTTCGGCCTCGGCCTTTTTCATGACTGCGAAGACCTCGTTCGCCTGCGGCAGCCAGGCCAGCCGGGCCGAAGGGGAATCTTCTATCGCCGCGGCAAGCCGTGCCGCCATCGCATTGGCGTGCCGTGCTGTGTCGAGCCATAGCCCACCCCTGAAATAAGCATCGAATTGCGCGGCGATGAAGCGCGATTTCGAGAACAGCTGGGCCGCGCGCTTGCGCAAAAAGGCCAATTCCTTGGCTCGCTCGAGGTCGAACAGCACGATCGCCTCGGCGCACCAACAGCCATTCTTGGTGCCGCCAAAGGAGAGGATGTCGACACCGTGCTTCCAGGTCATTTCGGCCGGCGTCGTTTCCAGCGCGACGAGCGCATTGGCAAAGCGGGCCCCATCCATGTGCAGCGGCAATCCGTGCTGCTTTGCGATCGCCGAAATCCTGGCGATTTCGTTCAGCGTGTAGACGGTGCCGACTTCGGTCGACTGGGTGATCGAAACGGCAACCGGCCGCCCGGAATGGACGTTTTCGGGTGCGAAACGGTCCACCGCCCGTTCCAGATTGCTGGCATCGATCCTGCCGAGTGCGCCTTCGACTGTATAAAGCCGCGAACCGCCGGTGAAATATTCCGGTGCACCGCATTCGTCCTCGATGACGTGCGATTCGCGATGGCAGAAGGAAATGCCGCCTGGCTTGTTATAGGTAGTCAGCGACAGCGAATTGGCAGCGGTGCCGGTGGCGACGAAAAACACCGCGACCTCGCATTCGAAGATTTCATTGAAGCGCTGGTAAACGGCCTTGTCGAGGGCACCGTCGCCATAGGCGGTGGAGAAGCCGTCGGCATGGCCCGACAGGCCGGCAGCGATACGGGGATGGGCGCCTGCCCAATTGTCGGAAGCGAAAATCATGCGTCTGCCTATGCTGGGGAAATCGATGCGAGCTTGGCCGCTTTCGCATGCCGGCCGCAAGTGGCAGATGCCGAAAATCCGCTAAAGCCAGCGAAACGCATGAGCGTAGATGCAGCGACTGAAGGCTACGCTGACACGGCGTTCCGCGCAATTTTCTATCGCGAAAGCCTCAAGAATTTTGTGAATCGGTCTTGTGTGCATCCAAAATTTCTGTCATAAAAATTTAGGACAGTAGTGCTGTCTTATTTTGTCGCACAAAACTGGCCGCATTGGCATATGATTGCGCCTCTGCGGCATTGCCGCGAGCGACAGCTAGACAGCCTGGCTCCGGCCTGTACGAATACCATATGCGAACCATGCGGAAAGCCGCACGGTCGGCAAGAATTTCGCAAGACGTGCCGCAAGATTGAAAGGGGAGCCACGCGCTTCCCGACGGAAACCAGCGCCCGAAGGGGACGGAACGGAGGACAGGACGATGACGGACATGACGCCATCTGCGACGAAGGCCGCGCAGACGAAAGCGGCAGTCGTCAAAAATCCGTCCCTGACCAATATTGGGCGAACCAGCACCGGCTATGCCGCGCACGGCCTCTATGATCCGCGCAACGAGCATGATGCCTGCGGCGTCGGCTTCATCGTCAACATGAAGGGCGTGAAGTCGCACCAGATCGTCGAGGACGGCCTTGCCGTGCTCGAAAACCTGACGCATCGCGGCGCCGTCGGCGCCGATCCGCTGATGGGCGACGGCGCCGGCGTGCTGGTGCAGCTGCCGGACCGCTTCTTCCGCGAGGAGATGGCCAAGCAAGGGGTCGAACTGCCGAAGCCCGGCCACTATGCCGTCGGCCACGTGTTCATGCCGCGCGACCCGGAGCTGCAGGCGCATATCGAAGGCATCATCGCCGAGGTGGCGCAACTCGAGGGCCAGCCGCTGCTCGGCTTTCGCGACGTGCCTGTCGATAATTCATCGCTGTCCAAGGCGCCCGACATCGCCGCTTCCGAGCCGGTGCACCGGCAGGTGTTCCTGGGCCGCGGCGCCGAGATCGAGAACGACGACGATTACGAGCGGCGGCTCTACATCCTGCGCAAGGTCATTTCCGGCCGTATCCACGAAGAGACCAAAGGCGTCGACAACGGCTTCTATGTCGTCTCGATGTCGTCGCGGACCATCGTCTACAAGGGCATGTTCCTGGCCTATCAGGTCGGCGCCTACTACAAGGACCTCACCGACCCGCGTTTCGAGACGGCGCTGATCCTGGTCCACCAGCGCTTCTCGACCAACACGTTCCCGTCGTGGAAGCTGGCGCATCCCTACCGCATGGTCGCCCACAATGGCGAGATCAATACGCTGCGCGGCAACGTCAACTGGATGGCGGCGCGGCAGGCCTCGGTCGATTCCGAACTGTTCGGCAACGACATCTCGAAGCTGTGGCCGATCTCCTATGAAGGGCAGTCCGACACCGCCTGCTTCGACAATGCGCTCGAATTCCTGACGCAGGGCGGCTATTCGCTCGCCCACGCCATGATGATGCTGATCCCGGAAGCCTGGGCCGGCAACAAGCTGATGGGTCAGGACCGCAAGGCCTTCTACGAGTATCACGCAGCCCTGATGGAGCCGTGGGACGGGCCAGCGGCGGTTGCCTTCACCGACGGCCGCCAGATCGGTGCCACACTCGACCGCAACGGGCTGCGGCCGGCGCGCTACATCGTCACCGATGACGACCGCGTCATCATGGCCTCGGAAGCCGGCGTGCTGCCGGTGCCGGAGGAAAGGATCGTCAAGAAGTGGCGGCTGCAGCCCGGCCGCATGCTGCTGATCGACCTGGACAAGGGCCGCATCGTTTCCGACGAGGAGATCAAGTCGGAGATCGCGACCAGGCACCCCTACAAGAGCTGGCTCGCCAACACACAGCTCATCCTCGAGGATCTGAACCCGGTCGAGCCGCGCGCCCTGCGCAGGGATGTCTCACTGCTCGACCGCCAGCAGGCGTTTGGCTACACCCAGGAGGACACCAAGCTGTTGATGTCGCCGATGGCGACCACCGGCCAGGAAGCGGTCGGCTCGATGGGTACCGACACGCCGATTTCGGCAATGTCGGACAGATCGAAGCTGCTCTACACCTATTTCAAGCAGAATTTCGCACAGGTCACCAATCCGCCGATCGACCCGATCCGCGAGGAGCTGGTGATGAGCCTGGTGTCCTTCATCGGGCCGCGGCCCAACATCTTCGATCTTGTCGGCAATTCGCGCCGCAAGCGGCTCGAAGTGCGCCAACCGATCCTGACCAATGGCGATCTGGAGAAGCTGCGCTCCGTCGGCCACACCGAAGACCGTTTCGACACCAAGACGATCGACATCACTTACGGTTCGAATGAAGGCGCGGCCGGCATGCAGGGCGCCATCGACCGGCTATGCGAGCGCGCCGAGGCGGCGGTCGCCGGCGGCTACAACATCATCATCCTGTCGGACCGTCAGCTCGGCCCGGACCGCATCGCCATTCCGGCACTGCTGGCGACTGCGGCCGTGCACCATCATTTGATCCGCAAGGGATTGCGCACGTCGGTTGGGCTCGTCGTGGAATCCGGCGAGCCGCGCGAGGTGCATCATTTCTGCTGTCTCGCCGGCTACGGCGCCGAGGCGATCAATCCCTATCTCGCTTTCGACACGCTGCTCGACATGCACAAGCGTGGCGAATTGCCGGCGGAGGTCGACGCCTACGAAGTCGTCTCCCGTTACATCAAGTCGATCGGCAAGGGCATCCTGAAGGTGATGTCCAAGATGGGCATCTCCACTTACCAGTCCTATTGCGGCGCGCAGATATTCGACGCCATCGGGCTCAAGTCGGACTTCGTGCAGAAGTACTTCACCGGCACGGCGACGCTGATCGAAGGCGTCGGGCTGGACGAGATCGCCGCCGAAACGGTCAGCCGCCACACCGACGGCTTCGGCAACGACCCGGTGCTGCGCAACAGCCTCGAGGTCGGCGGCGAATACATGTTCCGCATGCGCGGCGAGGCCCATATCTGGTCGCCCGACGCAGTGGCGACCTTGCAGCACGCCGTGCGCCAAGGCTCGTGGGAGACGTTCAAGGACTATTCCGCCCAGATCGACAGCGAGACGGCGCAGGCGCAGACCATTCGCGGCCTGTTCAAGATCAAGCTTGCGCAAGAGACCGGGCGTAAGAAGGTCAAGCTCGACGAGGTGATGCCGGCGGCCGATATCGTCAAGCGCTTCTCGACCGGGGCGATGTCCTTTGGCTCGATCTCAAGGGAAGCGCACACGACACTGGCGCGCGCCATGAACGCCATCGGCGGCAAGTCGAACACCGGCGAGGGCGGCGAAGAGGCCGACCGCTATCTGCCACTGCCGGGCGGCGGCAAGAACCCCGAACGCTCGGCAATCAAGCAGGTCGCTTCGGGACGCTTTGGCGTCACGGCCGAGTATCTGGTCAATTCCGACATGATGCAGATCAAGGTCGCGCAAGGGGCGAAGCCCGGCGAGGGCGGCCAGCTGCCGGGCCACAAGGTCGATGCGACCATAGCAAAGGTCAGGCACTCGACGCCGGGCGTCGGCCTGATCTCGCCGCCGCCGCATCACGACATCTATTCGATCGAGGATCTGGCGCAGCTCATCTACGACCTGAAGAACGTCAATCCGGCGGCCGACGTATCGGTCAAGCTGGTCTCGGAAGTCGGCGTCGGCACGGTTGCGGCCGGCGTCGCCAAGGCGCGTGCCGACCACATCACCATATCAGGCTATGACGGCGGCACCGGTGCCTCGCCGCTGACCTCGCTCAAGCATGCCGGCAGCCCGTGGGAGATGGGCCTTGCCGAGACGCACCAGACGCTGGTGCTCAACGGCCTCAGGTCGCGCGTCGCGCTGCAGGTCGATGGCGGCCTGCGCACCGGGCGTGACGTCATTATCGGCGCACTGCTCGGCGCCGACGAGTTCGGCTTTTCGACCGCGCCGTTGATCGCGGCCGGCTGCATCATGATGCGCAAGTGCCATCTCAACACCTGCCCCGTCGGCGTCGCGACACAGGACCCGGTGCTGCGCAAGCGCTTCAAGGGCACGCCCGAGCACGTCATCAACTTCTTCTTCTATGTGGCGGAAGAGGTGCGGGCGCTGCTTGCCGAGATGGGCTACACCCATCTCGACCAGATCATCGGCGACACCGACCTTCTGGAAAAGCGCGAGCTGATCCAGCACTGGAAGGCACGCGGGCTCGACTTCAGCAAGATGTTCTACAAGCCCGATGCGCCGCACGAGGCGGTGCACTGGACCGAGCGGCAGAAGCATCCGATCGACGACGTGCTCGACCGCAAGCTGATCGAACTCGCAAAGCCGGCGCTCGAAGCCAGGCAGCCGGTCAGTATCGAACTGCCGATCCGCAACGTCGACCGTTCGACCGGCGCCATGCTGTCGGGCGAGGTGGCAAAGCGCTTCAAGCACAAGGGACTGCGCGAGGACACGATCTCGGTCAAGCTCACCGGCACGGCCGGCCAGTCCTTTGGCGCCTTCCTGGCGCGCGGTGTCTCGTTCGAACTGGTGGGCGCTGCCAACGACTATGTCGGCAAGGGCCTGTCGGGTGGCCGCATTGTCATCCGCCCGCCGGAGAACACGAAAATCGTTGCTGCCGAGTCCATTATTGTCGGCAATACCGTGCTCTACGGCGCAACCGAGGGCGAGGCCTATTTCTGCGGCGTTGCCGGCGAGCGTTTTGCCGTGCGCAATTCGGGTGTCGCCGCCGTCGTTGAAGGTGTCGGCGACCATGGTTGCGAATACATGACCGGCGGTATCGTCGTCGTCATCGGCCAGACCGGCCGCAACTTCGCCGCCGGCATGTCGGGCGGCGTCGCCTATGTGCTCGACGAGGCGGGTGATTTCGCCGAACGCTGCAACATGGCGATGGTCGAGCTGGAGCCGGTTCCGGAAGAGGACGACCTGATGGAAAAGCTGCTCCACCATGGCGGCGATCTCGACCATAAGGGCCGTGTCGACGTATCCGGCGATATGACCAGCCATGACGAGGAGCGGCTCTATCAGCTGATCTCCAACCACGTCCACTACACCGGCTCGGTACGAGGTCGCGAAATCCTCGACGACTGGGCGACTTTCCGGCCGAAATTCCGGAAGATCATGCCGGTCGAATACCGCCGCGCGCTGATCGAGATGGAGCGGATGCGCATGAACGTGGCGGCGGAATAGATTTGGAAATTGCCGGGAGGCCGTGCGTCCCGGCAACCATCTTCATCAAGAATCCTGACCTCGGACTGAAGGTTGCCACAGCTGCCTTATGAGGTTAACGGGTGCGTCGCCAGGCGTGCCTTCCGGACAGTAGGGACTGGACTATGGGCAAGGTAACAGGGTTTCTCGAGATCGACCGGCAGGTGCACAAGTACCAGCCGGCTTCCGACCGCATCCGGCATTTCCGCGAGTTCACGCTGCCGATGTCGGACAAGGAGGTCGAGAAACAGGCCGCGCGGTGCATGGATTGCGGCATTCCGTATTGCCATGGACCGACCGGCTGCCCGATCCACAACCAGATCCCGGACTGGAACGACCTCGTCTACAATGGCGACTGGGAAAACGCGATCCGCAACCTGCATTCGACCAACAATTTTCCGGAATTTACCGGCCGCATCTGCCCCGCACCTTGCGAGGAAGCCTGCACGCTGAACCTCGAGGATATTCCGGTCGCCATCAAGACGATCGAGCAGGCGATTGCCGACAAAGCCTATGAAACCGGCCATATCCGGCCCTATCCGCCGGAACGGAAGACCGGCAAGCGCGTCGCGATCATCGGCTCGGGGCCGGCAGGCATGGCGGCTGCCCAGCAACTCGGCCGCGCAGGCCATGACGTTCACGTCTATGAGCGCGAGAGCCGGCCGGGCGGGCTGATGCGCTACGGCATCCCCGATTTCAAGATCGAGAAGCATTATATCGACCGGCGCATCGAGCAGATGCAGGGCGAAGGTGTCAGCTTCCATTGCGGCGTCAATGTCGGCGTCGACAAGCCGGTCGCCGAACTGCTCGCCGAATATGATGCCGTGCTCTATTGCGGCGGTTCCGAAACGCCGCGCCCGGCCAACATCCCGGGCGACGATCTCGACGGCGTGCACGACGCCATGCCCTATCTGGTGCAGCAGAACAAGCGTATCGGCGGCGAGCCGATCCAGTCGGTCGCATGGCCGTCGCGCCCGATCGTCGCCGGCGGCCAGCATGTCGTCGTCGTCGGCGGCGGCGACACTGCCTCAGACTGCGTCGGCACCGCCTTCCGCCAGGGCGCGGTGCGCGTCACCCAGCTCGACATCCGGCCGCAGCCGCCGGAAAAGGAAGACAAGCTGTCGGTCTGGCCCTACTGGGCGACCAAGATGCGCACGTCATCGTCGCAGGCCGAAGGCGCCGAGCGCGAATTCCAGGTGGCGACGCTTGAATTCATCGGCGAGGACGGCCAGCTGACCGGGGTCAAATGCTGCGAGGTCGACGAAAAGCGCAAGCCAATCGCCGGCACCGAATTCGTCATCCGCGCCGATCTCGCGTTCATCGCCATCGGCTTTGCCGGGCCAGCCGCTCGCGGGCCGGTCTCGGAACTCGACGGGCAGATGAAGATCGTCACCGACAGCCGCCGTTCGAAGAATGTCGAGGCCAATGACCGGGACTACAGGACCAGCGTCGAAAGGCTCTATGCGGCGGGCGACGTGCGGCGCGGCCAGTCGCTGGTCGTCTGGGCGATCCGCGAGGGCCGCCAGGCGGCGCGCGCCATCGACGAGGCGCTGATGGGATCGAGCGTGCTGCCGCGCTGAGCCCGTTCCGAAGAGGTTCTGTTTACTGGCGGATCGCCGTCGTCGTATCGGATGCGGCCGCCGTCGCAGGCTGTGTCTTGGGTGGCCACGAGAAATCGTCGGCACGGCCCGGTGAGGCGTCGGGCGCCTTGCCCTCGATTACCAGCCTTTCGCCCGGCAAATGCTTGTCCGCTTTTGCCGGCGGGGCGGCGCCGAGAAGTTCCGAGCCGCCGTCCAGCGCCGGATCGCTGAGCAGCATCGGCACGGTGCGATCGACAGCTATCGGTGCGGCAGCAGGTGACGGCGCCTCGACGGGAGCGCCGGCCGGGGCAGAAGCCGGGACCACGCTTCCCGGCGCGGCCAGCCCAAGGATCTTCATCAGCGGCTTTTCGGTATAGAAGGCGAGCTTGCGCTTGCCGGCCTTCGACATGTTGATGCCGTCGTCGGAGCGCAGGCGCACCGATTGGCCGTTGATGTCCGGTCCGCTGGTGATGAAGGCGCCGTTCTCGTCGACGAACCCGTCCCAGACGTCGACGAATTCGCCGCCGTGGCTTTCGGCGGACGAGCGGAAGATGTCGTTGAAGGCCAGCATGTCGGAGGTCATTTTCGAGACCCGGAAGGCCGGCATGCCAACCCACAGATACGGCACCTTGGTTGCTGCGATGGCCTTGCCGAACGCTTCGGTCCGGCGCTCGTATTCCTTGGTCCAGTTTTCGGATCGCGGCTGCTCGCGCACATCGCCGACGCGCATCTGCTGCCGGTCGTTGGATCCGAGCATGACGACGACGGCTGCCGGTTTTTCGGCGGCGATCAGCGACTTGACCTGGTCTGGCCAGTTGTAGACATCGTCACGCACGAAGCCGGACGATCCGTTGGCACGGACGACGATCCTGACGCCGGTGTTCTCGGCAAAGGCGGCGTCGAGCCCCTCAGCCAGCCCAGACGCCATGAAATCGCCGACCACCAGAACGACGCGTGCATCCGGCGCCTTCTCGGCCACCGGGGTTGTCGGCTCGGCCGGCGGCGGCCGGCGAACTGACCGGGGCTTTCTCAGCTTGGGCCTGGGCTTTGTTCTCTGGAATTCTCTCTGGAATTCGGGCGGCGGCTGCTCAAACCGCTCGCTTCTGCGCGGAAACAACAGGTCGCGCAGCGACCAGCCACGACTTTCCGGCTCCTGCGCCATGGCCGCGGTATGAAAGGCACTGGCGGAGCCGACTGCCAGAACGGCGATCGCCAGAACGAGGATCGGCACGCGACGAACGATTAACCGGATGCGCGCAGCCGAAACCAATCACCCTCTCCATCCCGCAACCGGCTCTAGTTCTGCCTGAGCCATTTGAGCACTTCCTTGCTCGGATACCCGTCCTGGGTCAAGCCAGCCTTTGCCTGGAAGGCCATGATGGCGGTTTTCGATCCGTCACCGATCTTGCCGTCGAACTTGCCGTCGTAATAGCCGTGCTCGGAAAGTCGCTTCTGAAGCTCCTGCCTTTCCTCGAAGGAGAGCTTGGTAAACGGTCGTTTCCAGTCCTGCACAAGCCCGCCATAGCCGGCAATTTCGTCGGCAAGAAGGCCCACGGCGAGCGCATATTTGTCGGCATTGTTGTAGCGCTTGATGACCGAGAAATTCTTGATCATCAGGAAAGCCGGCCCGCCGCGGCCGCCGGGCAGCTTCAACGTCGCCTTGTCCGCACCGTTCTTGAACGGCCTGCCGTTGGCACGGCTGACCCCCAACGCCTGCCATTGCGACAGCGACTTCGAGCCTCCGGGCAGCTTCTTGCCGTCCGGAAGGCTGACCTCATAACCCCAGGTCTTGCCTGCCTGCCAGCCGTTCTTCCTCAGCAAATTGGCGGCTGTCGCCAGTGCGTCGGGAATCGAATTCCAGATGTCGCGCTTGCCGTTGCCGTCCATATCGACCGCATAGGACTGGTAGCTGGTGGGGATGAACTGGGTATGGCCCATCGCGCCGGCCCATGAGCCGCTGAGATGGCTTTCGTCGATGTCGCCGGTCTGCAGGATCTTCAGCGCCGCGATCAGTTGGGTGCGGGCAAATTTCGCTCGCTTCGGGTCGGCATAACCAAGCGTCGCCAGCGAGCGCACCACATTGCGCATGATATCATCGCGCTTGAGGGTTTCGCCGTAGTTAGATTCCATAGACCAGATGGCCAGCAGGATGTAGCGGTCGACGCCGTATCTTGCCTCGATCCTGTCCAGCCAAGGCTTCCATTTCCTTGCCATCTGCTGGCCGACGGCGACCGACTGGTCATGGACGCGGTTGTCGAAATAATCCCAAGCGGGTGCGGTGAATTCGGGTTGAGTACGGGCCTTTTCCAGCACCACCGGGTCAGCATCGTTGATGCCCTTGAATGCCTGGTCGTAGACGGAGCCGGAAACGCCGCTCGCCACGGCGGTAGCACGGAAGCTGGCGACCCATTGGCGGAAGCCGGCATCGGCAAAAGCCGACCCGCTGGGCATGAGCAAGGCAAGCGAGAGGCTGGCGGCCGTCAGGACGCTGGTGAAGCGCCTTGCGGCGTTGCGAACGGACATCTTTTCCTCCTTCTTCATCTCAGGAAGACTATTCATCGCCGAACCCGGTTAGCATTTGGTTTACCATAGGTGTCGTCCGGGGTGAAAAGATGCGTCAATGCTTTACCAGCTGAGATTTCTGACCCGCCGTTCAGTAATCCTCGATTTCGGCATGAAAATGTCTCGAATCGGGATTGCCGAACAGTCATGCAAATGGATAATTGGCACATGAAGAGAGTTCGCAAGGCAGTGTTCCCGGTTGCCGGTCTCGGCACGCGCTTTCTCCCCGCCACCAAGGCCATTCCCAAGGAAATGCTGACTGTCGTCGACAGGCCGGTCATCCAGTATGTGGTCGATGAGGCGCGCGAAGCCGGGATCGAGCATTTCATCTTTGTGACCGGCCGCAACAAGGCGGTCATCGAGGATCACTTCGATGTCCAGTTCGAGCTCTACGACACGCTTGCGCAGCGCGGCAAGGACGACCAGCTCGCCCGCCTGCAGCGGCTGCAGCCGGCGCCGGGGCAGACCAGCTTCACCCGCCAGCAGGTACCGCTCGGCCTTGGTCACGCCGTCTGGTGCGCGCGCGAGCTCGTCGGCGACGAGCCCTTTGCGCTGCTGTTGCCCGACATGATCATGCAGTCGGAAAAAAGCTGCATGAAGGACATGGTCGAGCTTTACGCCGAGACCGGCAACAACATCGTCGCCGTGCAGGAATGCGATCCGGCCGAGGCGCACAAATACGGCATTGTCGGCCGCGGCGAGGACGCGCATCACGGTTTCCGCATCACCGGCATGGTGGAAAAGCCGAAGACCGGCACGGCGCCGTCGAACCTCTACATCAACGGGCGCTATATCCTGCAGCCGGAGATATTCAAGATACTCGAAGGTCAGGAAAAAGGCGCCGGCAACGAGATCCAGCTCACCGATGCAATGCTGAAGCTGCAGAAGCAACAGTCCTTCTACGGCTACCACTACCGCGGGCGGACGTTCGACTGCGGCTCGCCCGAAGGCTTCGTCGAGGCCAACGTTGCCTTCGCACTGTGGCGCAGAGACATGAATGCCAGCATGGCCGGTGTCATTCGCACGCTTCTCGACGAACTCGCGCCGTCAGAACGCCGCGGCGTAGCCTTGTAGTTTCAACACCGGTTGCCGCGCTGATCGGCTAAAGCGCGCCGCGTTCGACCGGCCTCATGCGACGCGCTTTAGGTTCTTGTTTTACGCAAGTCGTTATCGCAAAACCGCTGCACACTTTTGCGCGACATGCATTTAGCGCTGCAACTTCAAGCCGACGAAGATACTGTTGGCCGTGTAGTCGCGCCCAACCAGGTTGCTGGTCAGTTTTTCAGTCCTGGCGCGGGTGGTGAGCCCGGTGTAGCGGTTCAGCCACCACGTCAGCCCAGCCTCGGCGCTCAGCGTCAAATCATGATCGTCGGAGCCGGTATAGTCGCGCCATTCAAGGCCGAGAGCGGCATTTCCGGTCAGGTTGGCGCGGATCTGCCGCTCGCCGGTGAGGCTGCCGGAATAGAGCATGTCGCCGCTTTCGCCCGCATTCGTCGTGTTCTCGGCGGTCGTCTGTGCGGTGAGCCCGATCGTGGTGCCGCGTTCCGGCGACCATTTGAGATCGGCATTGACCGTCGCGCCCGAAATAGCCGGCAGGGCATCGTCGTCGATAGCTTCGCGCAGCCAGCCGACCGAGAACTCGCCGCTAAGCTTCTCGCGGAGATCGAGCTCGACGCCGGCCCGTGCGCCAAGCCTGGTCGAGGAGCGCTGGAAGCCGTTTGGATCGACGCGCAAATCATAAGCGCGCCGGCCGATCTCGATTTCGGTGAACGGGGTGATGGCAGGCGAGATCTCGTAACCGGTACGCAAAATGGCCGTGTAGAGCGTCGAGTCGCGGCCCTTCTGCGACAGCGATCCGCCCGACGAAAGCTTGGCGTCGCCAAAGATGTCGTGCTCGACCGCGCCAGTCAGCGCGAAGCGCATTTTGCCGGCATCCTTCTCGACGGCGAGACTGCCGTTCACGGTCTGGCGCACCGGCTGGCCAACGGCGCCGACGACCGCGTCCGGCGCCGAGGCCGATTCGGGCAAGGCCTCATAGCCCAGCTTGGCGATGGCGCGCAGATCATTGTCGAGATCGATGTTGAGTGTGCCGTCGACGCGGCCTTGCGCCTCGTGAATGTCATAGCCGGACAAGGTTTCGCGGAAGATGCCATAGCCCTCAACCGTCGCCGAATTCTCCCGCCAGTCGGAGACGGCGTTGAAGCGCAGCGTCGTTTCCGACAGCAAGGCCGGCTTGCCGAGGCTGCTCGAATCGGCGTTTGTCGAAGACGTCAGGCCTTGCTCGAGCGTCGGCCGGATCACGAAGGAGCCGAGCTTGATGCCGGTGGCGGCGAACGGGTCGTCCTCGTTCTTGTTGTCCTGGCCTTCGATGGCTTCGGTGCGCTCGGCGCCAGGGTCGAGCTTGAGCCTCTCGGCGGAATCGATGGTGACGGCACGGCGGTTGACCGTATCCTGCTCGTCTATGGCGGCGGTATCGGTGTCGTCGGTCGCCGCCGCGGCTGCAGTCGCGGTTCTCTTGCGCTTCTGGCTGTCAGCGGTCTCGTCTTCGGCGTTGGCCGCATTGGCGGCGCGTTGCGTCGCGCTTGGCCGCCGTCGGGGGGGCGGAGCAGGGTTGTCGGGAAATGGATCGCCGATGGCCGCTGGTTGATCGAAAGTGCCGCCGGTTTTGGCCGCCTCGCCCGTGCCGTCGTCAGGCAACGCCCCTTGGCTGGCCGGGCGATAGGTAGGCAGCGGCGTATTGTCGTTGGCGGTTGCAGCAGCCTGTGCGGCTTGGGTTCCGGCTATGCTCGATTGCCTGATCTTGTACTGCTGGTCGTCCAGGATTGTCGATTCCGAAACCTCGCCGCGCAGCTCGGTTTCCTGGGCGCAAAGCAGTGCCGGCCGCGACAACGCAAAGACACTGGTTGCCAGCAGCAAAGCGCAAACCGCCTTGCCCTTTCGTCCCATTTTGTTTTGAGGCTGAAACCCGGACATCGGCACCACTGCTTGCGCGGCGCACGCGCGCCATACTTACGAAACCGTAAATGGGGATGGTTAACGGAGCGTTGAGGCATGGCCCGTCAGGAGGTTCGGGACGGCAATTCCGTTGGACAGGCGCGCGCCGAAGCGCTAATCGCATCGTCCATGGACGTGAAATCCCCAGACAGGAAGCGGCATGACGGGCAGGCCGCGATTGCCTCGGCGCTGAGAACCGTGGCGACGGAGCAGGCCGGCGTCGCGGCACTGGCAGACGCTCTCGAAAACGGGCTGGCCGAGCCGTTCGCACGAGCCGTCGGCATGGTGTCGCAGATCGATGGCCGCGTCATCGTCACCGGGGTCGGCAAAAGCGGCCATATCGGCTCGAAGATCGCCGCAACGCTCGCCTCGACCGGCACGCCGGCCTTCTTCGTCCACCCTGCCGAAGCCAATCACGGCGACCTTGGCATGATCGCCAGAAACGACGCCATAATCGCGCTTTCGTGGTCGGGCGAAAGCCTTGAGCTCAAGGGCATCATCGCCTATTCGAGGCGCTTCTCGATCCCGCTGGTCGCGGTCACCGCGGGTGAAAAATCGGCTCTGGCGCGCGCGGCCGACGTTGTGCTTCTGCTGCCGCGAGCACCGGAAGCCTGCCCGCACGGGCTTGCGCCGACGACCTCGACACTATTGCAAATGGTGATGGGCGATGCGCTGGCCATCGCGCTCCTCGAGGCACGCGGCTTCACCCCGGACCATTTCCGCACGTTCCATCCCGGCGGCCAGCTCGGAGCCAACCTGACGCAGATCCGCGAGATCATGCATGTCGGCGACAGGCTGCCGCTGGTGTCGTCAGGTACCGGCATGCGCGAGGCAATCCTCGAATTGTCGCGCAAGGGGTTTGGCTGCGTGGCCGTGACTGCCGCGGACGGCAAGCTGATCGGCATCATCACCGATGGCGACATCAGGCGCCATATCGGCAGCGATCTCCTGGCAATGAGCGTCGATCAGGTGATGACCAAAGAGCCGAAAATGGCCGCGCCCGACACGCTTGTTGCGACGGCGCTGCAGACGATCAACGACTCGGCTATCACCAGCCTGATGGTGGTCGAAGGCAGGCGGCCGATCGGGCTCGTCCATCTGCACGACCTGCTGCGCATCGGTGCTGCCTAGCGGGCTTCTAGACCGCCTCGACCGTCAGTTCCAGGTCGGTATCAGCGGCGCCCGTCACGCGCACTTGCGTGCCGGCCGGCAGGTCAGGGCCGGAGACGCGCCACAACGTGTCGCCCAGCTTTATGCGGCCGCGCCCGTCCTTGATCGGCTCGGCAAGGGTCGCCGTCCGGCCGACCATCTGTGCGCCGCGACGGTTGAGCAGGGGCTGGTCGGTTTCATCATGGCGCCCGCCCACCAGCCGCTTGCCGACATAGGCCGAGACCAGCGACAGCGCGAGGAAGGCGAGGACCTGGACTTGCCAGGTCCAGAAACCGGCATCCCAGACGAGCAGTGAGACGACGCCGATCAACAGCGCGGCAATGCCGATCCACAGCATGAAAATGCCCGGCGCGATGACCTCCATTACCAGCAGGACGAAGCCGAGGACCATCCAGCTCCACGGGCCGAGTTCAGAAACAATGCGGTCGAGCATGGCTGTGGCCTCAGGTTTCGCTCGGACGAACGACCGGCGGGCGGGCGGCCTGTCGTGCGGCACCGGCGGTGCCTTCGCTTCGGAAAACTTCCTTGGCGATTTCGCCAATACCGCCGAGCGTGCCGATCAGCGATGAGGCCTCCATCGGCATCAGCACGAGTTTGCTATTTGTCGCTGAGCCGATCTTGGTCAGCGCTTCGGTGTATTTCAGCGCGACGAAGTAGTTGAGCGCCTGCACGTCGCCTTTGGAAATCGCCTCCGACACCACCTGCGTGGCGCGTGCTTCAGCCTCGGCCGAGCGCTCGCGCGCCTCGGCATCGCGGAAGGCGGCTTCCTTGCGGCCTTCGGCCTCCAGGATCTGCGATTGCTTGAGGCCTTCGGCGGCGAGGATCTGCGCGCGCTTATTGCGCTCGGCCATCATCTGTCGGCCCATCGATTCGACGAGATTGGCCGGCGGGTTGATGTCCTTGATCTCGACACGAGTGATCTTGATGCCCCAGGGGTGCGCCGCCTCGTCAACGACGCGCAGCAGGCGCTCGTTGATGGCGTCGCGGTTCGACAAAAGTTCGTCGAGGTCCATCGAGCCCATCACGGTGCGGATGTTGGTCATCGTGAGATTGAGAATCGCATTCTGCAGGCCGGAGACCTGGTAGGCGGCCTGCGCCGCGTTGAGCACCTGATAGAAGGCGATGCCATCAACGGCAACGGTGGCATTGTCGCGGGTGATGATCTCCTGCGTCGGAACGTCGAGCACCTGCTCCATCATGTTCATCTTGGCGCCGACACGGTCGACGAAAGGCACGATCAGGTTGAGGCCTGGGTTCAATGTCTTGGTGTAACGGCCAAAACGTTCGACTGTATAATTATAGCCTTGCGGAATTGTTCGGATGCCCTTGATAAGCACCAGCACGACAAGGGCGACAAGAACAAGAAGCGCGATATCAAAACCACTGAAACCCATTTGGCTCTCCCCTCAAAGGCCGGCCATGTTGGATATTCCACGCGACCGATTCCACCAAACACTTAAGTGTGTTTCAGCAATGTTACAATCAGGTGATCACGGATTGCGGGTGCATAGACGGGTGATCTGTTCAGGCCCAGCCGGACAGCTCGCGCCGCACCATCGCCTCGATCACCGCCATGCCCTCGGCACTGTCGTTGAGGCAAGGGATGTGTGCGAACTTTTCGCCGCCGGCATGATGGAAGGTCTCGGACGCTTCCCTGCCGATCTCGTCCAGCGTCTCGATGCAGTCGACGGAAAATCCTGGATTGACGATGGCGACCGATTTCACGCCTTCGCGCCCTAGTCTTTCGACCGTCTTGTCGGTGTAGGGCTGCAGCCACTCCTGCGCGCCGAAGCGCGACTGGAAGGTGGTAATCAGCTTGTTTTCATCCCAGCCGAGCTTTTCGCGCAGCAGTCGGGTCGTCTCGAGGCAATGGGCCTGGTAGGGGTCGCCCTTGTCGGAATAGGGTTTCGGAATGCCGTGATAGGAAGCGATGACAATTTCCGGTTCGAAGTCGAGGCTCGCCAGATGCTTTTCGATCGAACGGGCGAGCGCCTCGATATAGGCCGGCTCGTTGTAATAGGGTGGCACGCTGCGAATGGCCGGGGCGCGGCGCATCTTCATCAGCGCGCGAAACAGCTGGTCGTTGGCAGTCGCAGTCGTCGTCGCCGAATATTGCGGATAGAGCGGGAAAGACAGGATGCGGTCGCAGCCTTGCTCGACCAGTCTCTCGGCCACGCTCTCGGTCGAAGGGTTGCCGTAGCGCATCGCCCAGTCGACGACGACATTGGGTAGCTCGCCGAACGCGAGCCCGAGCTTCTCGGCCTGGGCGCGGGTGTAGGTTCGCAGCGGCGACTCGTTGCGCTCCCGGTTCCATATCCTGGCATAATTGGCCCCTGATTTCTTCGGCCGGGTGGTGAGGACCACGCCGTAGAGGATCGGATACCAGATCGCCTTGTTGAGCTCGATGACGCGCGGATCGGACAGGAACTCCCGGAGGTAGCGCCACATCGGCTTGAAGCCGGTGCCGTCCGGGGTGCCGAGATTGATCAGCATGACGCCGACCTTGCCGGTCCTGACCAGAGGGCGCCCTGCCGACGGCGAGGCGGCAGTCTTCTCGGCTTTGATTTCAGCAGGGTTGGCAAGCGTCATGAGGTTCTCCAACACCGCGAACCAACGGTGCCGCGGCGAAAGTAGCGATGCCGCGCCGGTTTTCAAATGCTGCGTCTGGCCGCACCTTATCCCAGAAATGCAACACCCGCCCGGTCTGCCGGGCGGGTGCATTGCGTTCCTGCGGCTGGATTACTTCGAGGCCGCCGGGATCGTCAAGGTTGCGCCGACCGGAAGGCGGCGTGGCTCGTAGGCTTTGTTGGCATCGGAGATTATTTTCCATTTGGTGCCGTCGCCATAAGCCTTCACCGCGAGATCCCAATAGGTATCGCCGGCGACGATTACATGGCTGCTTTCGGCCGGTGCCGGCTCAGCCGGAGCAGGGGTCGCCGGAGCCGGTGTGGCCGGAGCCGCAGGTGCCGCCGGCTGGGCCGGCTCGGCGGGTGCGGGTGCCGGCGCTGTTTCAGCCGGGACGGCCGGTGGTGTTTTGGAAATGTCGCCAGAGCCGGCCGGCATTTCGGGCATTGCCGGCTCAGCAGGCTTTGCCGGCGCAGCCTCAGCAGGCTTTGGCGGTTCGGCAGGGTTGGCAGGTTCTGCGGCCGGGGCCACGGTCGCGGCGATCTCGGTGATGCGGCCGTCGAGCTTCGGCGTATAGGGCCGGTGCGCGCCTAGGTAGTCGGCGACGACCTGTTCCAGCCCCGGGCCGTAATCATAAGCGTTCTTGGCCTTCTCGGCGAACACCTTGTAGCCGTCGCCGCCCTGGCGGACATAGTTGTTGGTGGCGACCAGGTAATCCTTGTCCGGCTTAATCGGCGTCCAGGCGCCGCCTTCCATGACCTCGACCGATTTGACGCGTCCGTTAGGCGGCGCCGATTTGTCGAACGCATATTTCAGGCCGGCAACCTGCGGGAAGCGCCCGGCGCCGTCCTCGACCTGGCTGAGGCCGCTTTCGAGGCCGGCAACCAAATCCTTGCCGGAGATCTGGAAGGTCGCCAGCGTGTTCTGAAACGGCAGGACGGTGAGAACCTCGCCCATGGTGACGGTGCCCTGGTCGATGGAGGCGCGCAAGCCGCCGCCATTCGAGATGACGATCTCGACACCTTGGCCCTTGACCCGGTCGAGGACGGCGTCGGAGACCAGATTGCCCATCTCGCATTCGCGGGCGCGGCAGTTTTCGCGACTGCCGTCGATCGCCTTGGTGGTCTCGGCGACTTCCTTGTTCTTCAAGGCCTCGATCGGCGCGCCGAGTTCCTTGATGCGAGCAAGCACGGCGGGGTCGGGCGTGATCGATTTGTCGAGATGGATGGGATCGCCGCTTGCCTCCTTGACGACGCCGTTGTCGTCGAACACGACCTTGAACTCGCCGAGATATTTCGAATAGGACGCCGCCTGCACGACAGGCACTTTGTAACCGTCCGGATTGTCGACCATCGTCGGATATGGGCCTTCCGCCTTGGGGTCGGTGTTGGACAGCAGCGAATGGCTGTGGCCGCCGACCACCACGTCGATGCCCGGGATATTGGCGATCACGTCGCGCTCGCGCTTGTAGCCGATATGGGTGACCGCGATGATCTTGTTGACGCCCTCTCGCTTCAGTTTCTCGACCTCGGCGGTGATCGACTTGACGTCATCTTCAATGGCGATGTTCGGGCCAGGCGAGGCAAGCTCCGGCGTGTCGTTGGTGACCGCGCCGACAATGCCGATCTTCTGGCCGCCGACCTCGACCACGATCGACGGCTTGACGCGGTCGCCGAGCTTGGATTGCGCATTGGCCTTCACATTGGCGCCGAGCACCGGAAACTTGATCATGTCGAGGAACGGCACCAGCGCCGACTCGCCATCGTCGAACTCATGGTTGCCAAGCGCCTCGGCGTCGAATTTCATCTGGTTGAGGAATTCGCCCTCGGTCTTGCCCTTGTAGGTCGTGTAGAAGAGCGAGCCCTGGAAATTGTCGCCGGCGCTGAGCAGCAGCACGTTCTGGCCCTCCAGCTTCTTGCGCTCCTGCGCAATCGCGGTGACCAGGCGGGCGGCACCGCCGACGCATTCGCCCTTGGTCTCCTCCTCGGCCGAGCAGGTCGATTCGTACTTGTTGTTGCTCTCGATGCGGCTGTGCCAGTCGTTGATGTGCAGGATGTTGAGCGTGTAGTCGGCAAAGGATACCCCAGCCGACAGGCCAAGCGCCGATGCCGACAGCGCGGCGATGGCAGCAATCTTCTTCATTCTCGTCTCCCGGGTGACTTGACCAGTGGCGTTAACGCTCTTGTTTGACTGGGATGTAACAGCCCTCTCAGGCCATGTTCACATCGCGTTTCAGTCGATGCAAGCTGAAATCGGCATCAGCTTTGCCGGCGCAAGAAGACGGCGGCTTGAAGCCGCCGCCCTTGTGCAAAGTAAATTCGGAATCGGATTTCAGGTGCGCCTGGTCAGCACAAAATTCTGTCCGCTCGCGCTGGTGCAATTGAGCTGGCTGGTGGAGACCATCAAGCAGTTGAAGCTGATTGGCGTCTGGCGGATCAGCGAAGTGCCATGGATCTCGACCGAGGTGCCGCCGGTCATGGTGTAGCTGCCATCGGCAAGCTTCTGGCCGGTGTCGGTTGCGACGGTCGCGAAGCTGCCGCCCTTGAAGGTGGACAAGCCCGTGCCCTGCGCGTCGATCCAGGAGCCTTCAACCCCTTTGGCGGTGATCACCGGCGGCTCGCCTGGGCCGGTTGTCGTGCAGGCCGCCAACGCGACCGTAGCGGCCGCGGCAATGCCAGCCGAAAGCAGTCTTTGCGCAATCGTCATCTTCAAGATCCTCTCCTCTCGCATCGGCCCAAAATCGATCCGATTTTCGGAAAGCACGATGCGCACATTCAAAGTGCTAGAGCGTACTTTGTGCGTCCAAATGGACGCACGTCGCTCTAGGCCGCCCCTCTTCAATCGCCCGATTTCCGGGCGATTGCAAGCTGGCGGAGTGTCGAGGCAACGCTGCTATCGAACGAGGATGTTGCGGAATTGCCACGGGTCTTTGGTGTCGAGATCCTCGGGAAACAGACCAGGCCGATTGTCGAGCGGTGTCCAGTCGGTATAATAGCTCCTGACCGGCCCGAGATATGGGTTCTGCACGTCGAGGCAGCGCTTGTAATCCATCTCGTCGGCTTCGACGATGCCGGCCTCGGGATTTTCCAGCGCCCAGACCATGCCGGCCAGCACCGCCGACGTGACCTGCATGCCCGTAGCATTCTGATAGGGCGCCAGCTTGCGCGCCTCGGCCAGCGATAGCTGCGAGCCGTACCAGTAGGCGTTCTTGGCGTGGCCGTAGAGCAGCACGCCGAGTTCGTCGACGCCATCGACCAGTTCATTTTCGTCGAGCACGTGATGCACGGGCTGAGCCTTGCCGGCGACACCGAACATCTCGTGCAGCGACAGCACTGCGTCGTTGCAGGGATGATAGGCGTAATGGCAGGTCGGCCGGTATTGCACCTTGCCCTTCTTGCCGCGCAAGGTGAAAAAATCGGCGATCGAGATCGCTTCGTTGTGTGTCACCAGGAAACCGTATTGCGGGCCGGGCGTCGGACACCATGTGCGCACGCGTGTATTGGCGCCGGGCTGCTCCAGATAGATAGCGGCCTTCGAACCGTTCTTGTGGCTTTTGGCGTTCTTCGGCATCCACGCCTCATGCGTGCCCCAGCCGAGCTCGGCCGGCTGCAGCCCTTCCGAAATGAAGCCTTCGACCGACCAGGTGTTCCAGAACACGTTCATCGGCTTGGGCTTCTTGGTGCGCTGGGTGTCGCGCTCGGCGATATGGATGCCCTTGACGCCGGCCTTCTTCATCAGCCTGGCCCAGCCTTCGCGATCGTGCTGCGCGGGTTCCGAGAAGTCGAAGCCAAGATCTGTGGCGAGATTGACCAGTGCCTGCTTGACGAACCACGAGACCATGCCCGGATTGGCGCCGCAGCACGAGATCGCCGTGGTGCCGCCCGGGCTCTTCGCGATTTCAGTACGTACGGTCTCGCGCAGCGCATAGTTGGTGCGTGAGGCGTTGTCGGCCTTTTCGTCGAAATAAAAGCCGAGCCAGGGCTCGACCACCGTATCGATATAGAGGACACCAAGCTTGCGGCAGAGCTTCATCAACTCGAGCGAGGAAGTGTCGACCGACAGGTTGACGCAAAAGCCCTGGCCGCCGCCATTGGTCAAAAGCGGTGTCAGCAGCTTCTTGTAGTTCTTTTTGGTCACTGCATCCTGCATGAAAGTGATGCCGCGCTCGTCAAGCAATTTGCGGTCGGCGTCGCGCGGGTCGATGACCGTCATGCGCGACTTGTCGAATTTGAAATGGCGCTCGATCAGCGGCAGCGTTCCCCGTCCGATCGAGCCGAAGCCGATCATCACGACAGGGCCGGTGATCTCACCGTAAACGGGCCAGTTTTCATTCGCCATTTATCGATTACTCCCTCAAAAAACGCTTCGGAACAGCGGCTTGGCCGCGGCGCGACAAACCATAGATCATTGTCACAATAAAGCGAAAAGCGGACGGCCGGCGTTACACCGCGCCATCCCGGCTACGGCTCGACCAGTCTTGCGAATTCAGGCTTGAAGAGGTCACGTGCCTCGGAGACCGGCAGGTCCAGCAGATCGTCGGCGCAGGCCTCGGCTCCGCCTCAGCTGCTATCGACAGTACCAGGATCGCGGCCATGAACGTGACCGGCCTGCCAAGATGCTGGATCATTGTTCCCCCAAGCCACAAGTTACAGTTGTCTTCCGCCGACAGTCACGGTCGGCTGTCAGGCCCTTATAGTCAAGTTGTGCCCCGTTCAGTGCCAGACGCTGCTCAGCGAAAAGACGCTGCCAGCGCCGCCCCAGATGCGGATGGCGCATCCGCGCGTTTCAGCGGATTTTTGCCCTCGGCGCGGCTGTGGAGGCTCGAACCACCAGTTCTACCGGCAGAACGACCTGGCGGGGGGGCTTCATTGTCAATAACCATTCGGGCGGCAAGCCTGCCTTTTCCGATCACGTCTTGCGCCACAGTGGTCATCGGAGGCGTGGTGCGTGCGGATTCAGCAGTCCCATCGAAGCCAACGACCGATACGTGGCCCGGCACGCCGATGCCGCGGCGAACCGCCTCGTCCAGTATTGTGATCGCCTGCCAATCCGACATGGTCAGGATCGCGGTTGCTTCAGGCGCCCTGTCGAACACCACTGCTCCGGCAGATGGCTCGCCTGGGATCGTCTCGAGGATCGGGACATCGTCGATCGACAAATTCGCCTCCGCCAAACCCTGTTTGAAACCGTCGAGCCTTTCATCGTCGAGCGGGAAGCCGGCCAGAAGCGGGCGCATTGCCTGTCCGGGCACGTGGACAATCGGTGGGCCGGGAGTCCGTCGCACCGAAAGGATGGCAGGGGATCGTCCATAATTATGCGCGGCTGGCCGATGGGCAGCTCTTCTGTGCCCAGGGTGCCATTCAAGTCGTTCCGGCGTGAGGGGAGGAAAATGCGATGGAACTCGCTTATGACAGTCATCTGCTTGCTCGAATTCTGCTAAGCGTCGCGACTGTGGGTTACGGTGTAGCGACGATCAAAGCCGACTTGAACGCCACACATGCAACCAATCCGTTGTGGACCCCACACGCCCGGTTTCATGTCGTCTGGCAGGTGCTGAGCTACACCGGAGTGGCGCTGATTGCGCTCGGACTTATCTGGATCAAGGGACAACTCGAAGCCGAGCGGCTCTATCTCGCCGGGGGATTGGCCGCGGCTATGTATGGAGCATTCTTCGCGGCCATGCTCTCGCGGCCGATCTATGGCGGCGTGCTGTATGACGAGAACGGCTATCTGCCGTTCCGGCCGCCGTTTGGACCGGCGGGCTGGCGGTGGGACGTCAACGTCACCGTCTTTACCGCGATGTCCGCGATCCTGCTGCTGGGCCTGGCTGCGATTTAGGGCAATTCCAGGAAAGGTGTGAAACGGTTTTCCGTCCGGGATTGCGCAGAAACAAAGAGATAGAGCGGTTCGGCGTTTCCGTGAGACGATGAACTGCTCTAGGACAGCGCCAGCGCCCTGAGCCACGCGACCAGCCGGTCACGGTCGGCGGTCATCCCCTTGTAGTCGAGTTGTGCCTCGTCCAGCGCCAGAAGTTGTTCGGCCAAGGACGCCGCGAGCGCCGCGCGGTCGGGGTGGCGTTCCAGCACGGCGAGCGGGTCGAGATGGATGCGGATGGTGAAGAGTACGTCGCCCGAAACGGGGAGCTTTCTCAGCGTCTGCCGCTCGACCCGGATAAAGACATGGGCGTCGATGTCGCCGTCCGGGAATCTCGACGGGCGACTGCTGGCGCGGTCGATACGTTCGAGGTTGGAGAGCGGATGGTAGAGCGCGTCGCCCGCCTGGATCGACCAGTTGTAGCGCTCGACGGCTTGGCCCTGGAGGCCGTCGAACATGCGGTTGATGAGATCGGCCGGGCGTGTGCCCGGGCCGAAACCCGGTACCGGCGCGTGGATCTGCTGCAGCGGCTTGCCGAATTTTTCGATCAGCGACCATGACGAGGGGAAGCAGAGCGAGCCGGCCGCCAGACGCCAGCCGCTGTCGTCGCGGCGCATCAGGATCAAATCCTCCTGCACAAGCAGCGAGGCCGCGACAAGCGGCGCATCGCTGAAAGAAGCTGCGGTGCCCGAGCCTTCGAGATCGTCGGTGCCGCCGATCGCCTCGATCGCATTGTCGGTACGCCTGTGGGTCTCAGGAAAGTTCGCCGCCAGATGCGCACCGAGCAGATCGAGCACTTCGCGCTGGGCGTCGCGCGTTGCTTGCTCCTCGACAAAAACCTTGTCGGGAATTTCCGCGTAAAGCCGGCGTTTCTCGGCAAGATAGGGCAGCAGATATTCGTCGACCTCGATCCAGCTATCGAGATTGAGCGGCTTCAGCCCGATGGTGAACAGTTTCGACGAGCCGTCATAGGGTGTGTGGGTCGGTGTGCGGAAACTCATGCTTCTTTGTAGGCTTCCAGTGCGGCGGCGGCCATTCTCGCCGTGAATTCGGTGATTTCGTAATCGGCGGCACCTGCCTTGGCGAAGGGATCGTCCGCCAGTCTGGCATCGAGTTCCTCGCGTGGACCGCGCGCGATGATGATGCCGCCGGTCCTTGGCCGCTTTGGCCCGGAGGCGACAAAGATACCTTGCGCATAGCAGGCCTTCAGCCACTCGACATGCGCTTGCTGCAGGCAGTCGATCTCGGTCAGCGGCACCTTGTAGTTCAGCGAAACCACGAACATTGTTGTCTCCAGATGCTTCAGCCCAGCCGCGCCGGGATCAATCCGCGCAGCGAGTTGCCGACGAACAGCGCCTTGGCCGATTGCAGTTCGTTCCACGTGTAGACCGCTTCACCGGCGCGGCCTTGATCCAGCAGTTCGCCGCGCAGGACGCCAGGCAGCAGGCCGCAATCGAGCCGCGGCGTGGCCAGCACGCCGTCGCCGAAATCGGCAAAGACGTTGGTGATCGTGCCCTCGCAGATTTCGCCGCGCTCATTGGCGAGCAGCACCTCGTTGGCGCGGCTGGCGAGATATTCGGCGCGGGCGCGCGTATAGGTTTGTCGGCCGCTGGTCTTGTGGCGCAGCAGCATGTCGCTCGAATCAAGCCGCACGCGCGCCAGCTGCAGGGTCCAGACCTTGTCTGCGGCGAGCGGCTCGTAGGGCTGCACCGACACCGCCACTTCGCCCTTGCGCGACAGGACGAGGCGAGTGCGCAATGCGATGTGCTGGCGGCCGACCGCATTCATCAGCGCTTCGCCGACCCTTTGCGGGTCGCAGGCGAAGCCGAGTTCGCTTGCCGAACCGTAAAGCCGCGCGAGATGGCGGTCGAAACGGACGAAACCCGAGCCGGGTTCCCAGCGCATTGTTTCGATCAGTTCGAAATCGGCAGTGTTCCCGTCGCGAAACGGGCTTTCAGCAGACACTCCTGGTACTCCTCTTCGGCTGTCGAATCGAAGACGACGCCACCGCCGACATTGTAGACCGCCTCGCCATTGGCAAAGAGCGAGATGGTGCGTATCGCCACCGAAAAGCGCATCCGGCCGCCGGGCGCGATCCAGCCTATGGCGCCGCAATAGACGTCACGCGGGCCACCTTCCAGCTCGCGCAGGATCTCCATGGCGCGGATCTTCGGCGCGCCGGTAATCGAACCGCAGGGGAACAGCGCGGCGAAAATCTGGCGGATGGCGAGGCCGGGCAAAAGTTTTGCCCGCACGCGGCTCACCATCTGGTGGACCGTCGGATAGCTCTCGATGCGAAAAAGCTCCGGCACATCGAGCGTGCCAACCTCGCTGATCAGTGAGATGTCGTTGCGCAGGAGATCGACGATCATCCGGTTCTCGGCCTGGTTCTTCTCGTCGTTGCGCAAGAACGCTTTCAGGCGATCGTCCTCGGCCTTGGTGGCGCCGCGCGGCGCGGTGCCTTTCATTGGATGCGTCTCGATCATGCCTTCCGCGTCCACCTCGAAGAACAGTTCGGGCGAACGCGACAAGACGATCGGATCGCCGAGCGCGACCAGCGCCCCATACTTCACCGGCTGGCGTTCGGTCAGCGCGTTGAAGGCGGCCAGCGGATCGCCCGACCATTGCGCGCGGACCGGAAAGGTCAGATTGCCCTGGTAGCAGTCGCCCTTGCGAATATGGTCATGCAGCCTGGCAAAGCGTTTGGCGTAGTCGTCCGAAGACCAGGCTGCCTTGGCGTCGAAGATTGGGCCGTTGCTAGCCGGCAGATCGCCTGGCGCGATCGTCTCCTCGACTGGCGCGTCGAACACGCCGAGGCAGAAAAGCGGGGCGCGGCGGCCGGCCGGCAGCAGCGGAACGAGCTTGGGTTCGAGCAGGTAACCGGCCTCGTAGGAGAAATAACCGGCCAGCCATTTGCCGCCGTCATGTGCTACCTGCGCGGCTTCCAGGGCAGGCAAAAAGTCCGCCTCGCCATGCGCTGCGATTATCTCGGCCGGCCGGTCGAAAACGAGCTGCCGCGCGGTCTCGTCGTTCCTGAAAATTGCAAAGGGCAGGGGCAGGGACATAAGGCTCGGATGCTGCGGTCACCAGCGATCGATCTATATGGGGGCTCCACCGTGTGCAATCGAGGGAGCGGCGTCTCAAGACGCAAAGGCGCGGCGGCAAAAACAAATGCGGCGCCAGAGGGCGACGCCTTGTTCCAGATGCCGCCTGCGATGGATCAGGTGTTGCTGGCTTCTCCCGCGGTCGGGAAGCGGCGCGCAAATTCCTTTTCGTCGCCGGCGGCAAGCAGTTTCGCCTGCTCGATCCAGCGTTCACGTTCGATACGGCCGTCGAAATTCAACGTCGCCTCGATCCGCTTGACATCGTCGGGCGTCCAGGCGGCTATCTGGGCATAGGTCGTGACCCCAAGCCCTTTGAGCAGCCGCTCGTTGGTGGGGCCGATGCCGATCAGGCGACGCAGATCGTTGGCTTTGCCTGCCGCGGTGGCTGTTGCCTTGCCGGTCGCGGCTTTCTTTGCCGCCGGCGCAGCCTTGCTTGCCGCTGGCGCGGTCGTCGGCGCGGCGCTCGCTTTCGATGCAGGCGGTTTCGGCGTTGCCGTTTTCGCGGCACTTGCGCGTGGCGCGGTCGCGGCCTTCGCCGTTGCAGATTTCTTCGGCGCCGGTTTAGCCGGTGCGGATGTCGACATCAGCGTTGACGGCGCCTGCATCGCGGCTTTGGTCGCGCCGGTCTTGGCGGCTGGCGCCTTGGCTGTTGCCGCCTTCGCGGTTGGCGCCTGGGTGGTTTTCGCCTCGCCCAGCCGGCGTTCGAGATCGGCGCGGGCGCGGCCGCATGCATCCAACTCACCGGTCAGACGGTCGCTATCGGCCCGCAATCTGTCGCGTTCGCTGCGCGTGCGGTCTAGATCGCCGCGCAAACTGTCGAGTTCGCCACGCAGGCGTCCCCAAATGAACCAGCCAACCAACACACCTACCAGGAACGCCAGGAGCATGTAGAAAAAAGTGCCCATTGTCTTTCTCTCTCCAGTCCGATCCGTCCGCCCTGGCCTGTGGAGCCATGACCTCGGCGAAGGACCATTCGATGGTGGTTCCGCAATTTGCAGAACAGCCGGCTTCGATCGAGCTGTCGGCGACCGGTTTGCCCCTGGCCAACAACCGTTGTCGCATCCGCCGACACGCCATGACCGGTCGGGATTTTCCGACCGGATCCATTCGTGCCCGGCTGAGCTTGAGGGCGGACGCTATCATACAGCTTACGGGAATCTAACGGAAAACTTCCATGGAAAGTTATTTAAGAACAAATATCCAAGACAAGAATAGAACCATCGCCAATATGCATTGCAGCTAAACTGTTCTGGAAAACCCGGTCATCCGGTGTTGCGCATCACCCAGTGTTGCGCATCAATTGTCCAGTGCTTCCAGCTCGTCGATCAGTCCGCTGATCACGCCAAGCCCGATCTGCCAGAAGGCAGGGTCGGCCGCGTCGAGGCCGAACGGTGCCAGAAGCTCGGAATGATGCTTGGTGCCGCCAGCGCGCAGCATGGCAAAATATTTCTCCTGAAAGCCGCGCTCGGCGTTCTGGTAGACCGCGTAGAGCGAGTTCACCAGGCAATCGCCGAATGCATAGGCATAGACGTAGAAAGGCGAGTGGATGAAATGCGGGATATAGGTCCAGAAAATCTCGTACCCTTCGCGCAGCTTGATCGCCGGCCCGAGGCTTTCCGCCTGCACTTCCAACCAGAACTGGCCGAGCTTGTCGGAGGTCAGTTCGCCGCTCCTGCGCTCGGCATGCACTTTGCGCTCGAACTCGTAGAAGGCGATCTGGCGCACGACCGTGTTGATCATGTCCTCGACCTTCTGGGCGAGCATGGCCTTGCGTTCGCGCTTGTCGGTGGTCTGCTCGAGCAGCGAGCGGAAGGTCAGCATTTCGCCGAACACCGATGCGGTTTCGGCCAGCGTCAGCGGCGTCGATGCCATCAGGGCGCCCTGGCCGCCGGCCAGCACCTGGTGCACGCCGTGGCCGAGCTCGTGCGCCAGCGTCATCACGTCGCGCGGCTTGCCCATGTAGTTGAGCAGCACATAGGGATGCGCCGAAGGCACGGTCGGATGCGCGAAGGCGCCAGGCGACTTGCCGGGTCTCACCGGTGCATCGATCCAGTTGCGGTCGAAGAAAGTTCTGGCGATCTCCGCCATGTCGGGCGAAAAGCGCTGGTAGGCGGAAAGCACGGTGTTCTTGGCCTCGTCCCAGCCGATGACTGCCTGCGGGGTCTCGGGCAATGGCGCATTGCGGTCCCAGTGGTTCATCACCTCCATGCCGAGCCAGCGCGCCTTCATCGCGTAATAGCGATGCGACAGGCGTGGATAGGCGTCGCGAACCGCGGCGGCGAGTGCATCCACCACGCTGCGTTCGACGCGGTTGGCGAGGTGGCGGGAATCGGCAATGTCCTCGAAGCCGCGCCAGCGGTCAGAAATCTCCTTGTCCTTGGCCAGCGTGTTGGTGACCAGCGTAAAGACGCGCAAATTCTTGCGGAAGGTCGTGGCCAGCGCCTCGGACGCCCGGCGGCGCACCTCGCTGTCTGCGTCCTGCAGGCGATTGAGTGCCGGCTCCAGCGTCAGCTCCTCGCCGTCGACGTCGAAGCGCAAATCGGTCATCGTCTCGTCGAACAGGCGGTTCCAGGCCCCGCGCCCGGTGATCGATTTTTCATGGAAGAGCTGCTCGATGCGGTCTTCGAGCTGATAGGGCTTGTCCTTGCGCAGATCGAGCACCCAGGGCCGGTAATGGGCGAAGGCCGGATCGGCCGCGAGTGCGTTTTCGATCGCGCCATCGTCGATGAGGTTCAGCTCGAGCGCGAAAAACAGCAGGTGCGCGCTGGCATCGGTCATCTTTTCCTGGATGTCGCCATAGAGCTTGGCGCGCTGCGGATCCGACGTGTTGCCGGCATAGACAAGCCCGGCATAGGAGACGATGCGGCCGATCAGCTCCTCCAGCGCTTCATAGGCCTGAAGCGTCTCGCCAAGCCTGCCGGCGCTGCCACGCCCGGCCTCGGCGGCGAGCGTGCCTTTCCAACGGCTCTCGAAGGCGATGGCATCGACGGCGGCCTTGGCGATGTCGCGCTTCAACTCGGGCGCTTCCATGCCCGAATAGAGATCGGCCAGATTCCATTCCGGCAGGTCGCCAAGCTCCGCCACGCCCTGACCGGGCGCCGCCGCCAGCTTTCGAGCAAAAACCATGCGCATTGCCGATCCTTCCAGACACAAAAATTCGAGGAAACGAGAAGCCGGTCAAATCCTAAGGAATTCATTCACCGGGTTTTTTGAAAGCTTATTTAGAACCCTGTGCCAAGATGATCCATAGGGCGCATTCTCGGGCGGGCACGGTCGGATCAGTCATGGCAGCTTCCATACTCATAGTCGATGACGATCCCGTGCAGCGCAGGCTTCTCGAGGCGGCGGTGACGAAATTCGGCCACACCGCGATCGTCGCCGATGGCGGCGAGGCGGGTCTCGAGTTTGTCGACGGACCCAATGCGCGCGACGTGTCGGTGGTCATCCTCGACCTTATGATGCCCGGGCTCGACGGCATCGGCGTGCTGAAGGCGATGCGCGAGCGTGGCATCCACATTCCCGTCATCGTGCAGACCGCGCAGGGCGGCATCGAAACCGTCGTTTCGGCAATGCGTCACGGCGCCTTCGACTTCGTCGTCAAGCCGGCCTCCCCCGATAGGCTGCAGGCGTCGATCGGCAACGCCCTCAAGGTCGAAGCGCTCGAAGGCGAAGTGAAGCGCTCGTCACGGCAGCGCGGCGGCCATCTGACGTTCAAGGACATGATCACCCACAGTCCGGCGATGGATCGGGTGATCCGGCTCGGCCGCAAGGCGGCGGCGTCCAACATTCCGATCCTGATCGAAGGTGAATCCGGCGTCGGCAAGGAACTGGTGGCGCGCGCCATCCAGGGCAGCGGCGACCGCCGCTCGAAACCCTTCGTCACCGTCAATTGCGGCGCCATCCCCGACAATCTGGTCGAATCGATCCTGTTCGGGCACGAGAAGGGCTCGTTCACCGGCGCCACCGAAAAACATACCGGCAAGTTCGTCGAAGCGCACACCGGCACGCTGTTCCTTGACGAAATCGGCGACCTGCCGCTCGACGTGCAGGTCAAGCTGTTGCGCGCCGTACAGGACGGCGAGGTCGATCCGGTTGGCGGGCGCTCGACCGTCAGGGTCGACATCAGGCTGATCTCGGCAACCCATCGCAACCTGCTGCAGCAGGTCAAGGACGGCAAGTTCCGCGAGGACCTGTTCTATCGGCTGAACGTCTATCCGATCTTCGTGCCGCCATTGCGCGACCGTCGCGACGACATCCCGTATCTGGTTGAGCACTTCATGGAGAAGGTGGCGCCCGCCGATCCGCGCCACCGCCTGCGAGGCATCTCGGCTGCGGCGCTTGCCATGCTGCAGGCCTATGACTGGCCGGGCAACATAAGGCAGCTCGAAAACGCCGTCTTCCGGGCTTCGGTGCTCGCCGACGGCGACATGCTGACCGAAGAAGAATTCCCGCAGATCCGGGCGCAAGTCGAGGGCACGGTCAATCTCGATTCGGGTATCGCCTTGCCAGCTCCAGGGTGGCCAGCTTCAGGGGGGCCAACTCCAGGGTGGCCAGCTTCCGGAGTGGCTTCGGGCAGCCAGCCGCGCGACAACATATCGGCCGCTGGCGGCATCGCAGCCGCCGACGCCGATGCACCAGCCAAGCCTCGTTTCGGCACGCTGCGGGCGCTCGACGAGCGCGGCAATGTGCGTGCGCTGGCCGACGTCGAACTCGAAATGATCAAGCTCGCCATCGATCACTATAACGGCCAGATGAGCGAAGTCGCCCGCCGCCTCGGCATCGGCCGGTCGACGCTCTACCGCAAGCTCAAGGAATACGGCATCGACCCGGAAACCGGCCGCGTCGAACGGCTCGCTTCCTGAGTCACAGGGCCAAGCCGGTTCTCATCCGGACATCATTCCACGCAACTGCGCCTCGAAACGAGGTGTTCGCCACAGTGTTCACGTATTAAGGCGGACGGTAACAGATCGTGTTTCGAGCTGGCGCCAAAACATGATCTAAACCAGCGGTTTACCAAGATATCCTGCGCAATATTTTTGGCGGGATATCGCCACCGTGTTACCGCATTTCGGCTTCAATAAGCGATGATTAACCATTAGGATCGATATTCGGATGCACACACCACGCATCCGTTTGGTCAAATCCGGGGACAAAACGGCAGCCTGCAAGGCCTTTTGATTTGAACAGAATCGAACGACACAAAAACGGGCGGCATTATCACATGAGCGTCTGGCCGAGATGGCTGGCAGCGGTGATTGTTGCCGTCGGGTTCCTTGCAGCAGCGGCAACCGGCGCCAGCGCCGAGACACGTTCGCTGAAGCTCTATCATCTCCACACGCATGAAAAGGCGGAGATCGTCTACAAGCGCAACGGGCGCTACGACCAGGCGGGCTTGCGAAAGATCAACATCATCCTGCGCGACTGGCGTCGCAACGAGCCGACCAAGATGGATCCGCGCCTGCTGGACCTGGTCTGGGAGGCCTATCGGGAGAGCGGCGCGACCGACTACATCCAGGTCGTCTGCGGCTATCGTTCGCCGGCCACGAATTCGATGCTGCGCAGCCGCAGCAGGGGCGTCGCCGAAAAAAGCCAGCACATGCTCGGCAGGGCGATGGATTTCTATATTCCCGGCGTGCCGCTGAAGAAGCTGCGCGACGTCGGCCTCAGGATGCAGGGCGGCGGCGTCGGCTACTATCCCAGTTCCGGCTCGCCGTTCGTGCATATGGATGTCGGCAATGTACGCCACTGGCCCGGCATCAGCCGCCAGGAACTGGCGCGCGTGTTCCCCAACGGCAAGACGCTGCATGTGCCGAGCGACGGCAAGCCGCTGCCTGGCTATCAACAGGCGCTCGCCTCCTACAAAGCCCGCAAGGGCGCCGGCGCACCGGCCATCGAACTCGCCAGCGCAAGCGGCGGTGCCAAAAAATCCCGTGGGTTCCTGGCAGCCCTCTTCGGCGGTGGCGACGACGAGGCGGACGACAGCGCCGATGTGGCGATGGCCGAGCCGGCGCCAAAGCCCCGTAACGTGAAGCCGGCGCCGTCCGCCAAGAGCAGCAACCTGCCTGGCATTGCCATCGTGGCGCCTCAGGATGCCAAGCGCGCTCAGATTCCGGAAGTCGCCGATGCTCCGGCGCCTGCGCCTGAACCGGAGAACGACACGCCGGAGACGATCATCGCGGCATTGCCTGCCCGCAGCATTCCGCTGCCGGATTTTGCTCCGCGTCCGAAGACCGACGTCGGCGCCCAGCCGCCTGAAAACGTTCCGTTCGGCGTGGCGGATGCGGCTGGATCGACTGAACAGGCGGTGGCGACCGCGCAAGCGCCGGCAAGCGTGGCGCCGGCAAATGTTCCGTTCGGCATAGCAGACCCGTCTGCTGCGGCCGGCCCGGTGCAGGTCGCGGCAAACAACATTCCCGTGCCGAGCTGGCGGCCCAATCATTCGCTGCCGGCCGATCTTTCGTCGGTGGGTCTTGCGCCGCAGGACAAGCAAGTGTTGCTGGCGCTGGCGAGTGCGGCCGAGCGGAGCAACACCGCCACCGACGCATTCTCGGTATTGCCGTCGGCGCGGCCCGACAGTTCCCAGCCCGACGAGGTCAAGGCCGTTCTGGAACGGGTCAGCGCGACCGACGAATACAAGGTCGCGTCGCTTTCCGAGCAAGCATCGGTGTTCGAGGAACCGGCGAGCGACGACGGGGCATCGAGCGACGGGGCATCGCCGCGCGAGGCCATCGTTGCCCGCCCGGCAGGCTCCGATCCGGCCGCCGTCATCGGTGCAGGCGTGAAGACCACACGCAAGGAACCCAGGGCCACCGCCCGCGACCTGAAGCCCGGCCCCAAGCCGGTGGTGGTCGCCGCCGCGCCGCAGTCCGCCCGGTGGGCGCTGCACAGCGGTGAGTATGTCGCAACTGTTTCAGATGCGACAACGGCGCCGCGCTACGCCTACGACTTCGTCCGTACGGCACCGAGCGAGGTCTATACGATAGGCTTCCAGCCGGGCAACGAGATGGCCGACGCAAACCGGTTCACCGGCAAAGCCGTCAAGTTCATGTCGGTGGCCCGCTTCAAGACCGAGTAGGCCGCGCTGGGCACCTCGCGCGGCTACCTCCACCGCCGGCACTGGCTTCCTTCATCCAGGGATGCTAACCAGCGGTCGGCATTCTCCCGCTTCGTCTAATGGTAGGACAGCGCCCTTTGAAGGCGTGAATCGTGGTTCGAGCCCATGAGCGGGAACCAGCCGGCGAACCAGATCGGCCAGATCGGCCGCGGCTTTTGATGCAGAAGATGCTAGCGCCCGAGCTTGCTTGCCGCGCGTGCCAAGGCTTCGATCTCGTCCCATTTGCCGGCCTTGACCAGATCGTCCGGCGCCACCCAGGAACCGCCGACGCAGATGACGTTGGGCAGGCTGAGGTAGTCGGCGGCGTTCTTGCCGGTGATACCGCCGGTCGGGCAGAATTTCACGTCGGCAAGCGGCGAGGCGAAAGCCTTGAGCGAGGCAGTGCCGCCCGACTGTTCGGCCGGGAAGAATTTCAGAAAGCGCAGGCCGGCTTCGCGGGCGGCCATGACCTCTCCCGGCGTGATGGCACCGGGCAGCAACGGCACGTCGCTGTCCTTGGCTGCCGCGAGAAGCTCGCGGGTGATGCCGGGGCTGACGATGAACTTCGAACCGGCGGCCGCCGCCTCGCCGAACTGGCGGGCGTCCAGGATGGTGCCGGCGCCGACGACGGCGTCTTCGACCTCGCCCGCCACCCGGCGGATCGCCTCCAGCGCGTCGGCGGTGCGCAGCGTGATCTCTATCACCGGCAGGCCACCGCTGGCCAGCGCCCGGGCCAGCGGCACCGCGTCGGCGGGATTGGCGATCTTCAGCACCGGTATGACCGGCTGGCCGTTGAGGAGCGACAGGAGCTTTTCGGTCGTGCTGGGCATTCGTCGTCTCTCCTCTGTTGATCAAGTCGACCGGTTAGCAGATGGCGGTTTTTCTGTCCACGAAACGCGGCGTGTCGCGATGTCACGCGTGGTGTTCGAAACCTTCCGCGATCAGACCGCTCCCGGCTCTGCCTTGATCAGGCTGTCGTGAGCGTCTAGTGGCTTGGTGATGACACTTCCCAGCCAAGCCTTCCGCGTTGCCGCGCTTTACCGCTTCGCCCGGCTCGACACCTTCGAGGCGCTGCGCGCGCCGCTCGCCGCCTTCTGCTGCGCGCGCGGCGTCAAAGGCACGCTGCTGTTGGCGCGTGAGGGCATCAACGGCACGGTCGCCGGCAGTGAACCGGCAATCGCGGCGCTCATCGATCATCTCGAATCCATCGACGGTCTCGCCGGTCTCGAGATCAAATACAGCAGCGCCGCAACGATGCCGTTCCACCGCATGAAGGTGCGGTTGAAGCGCGAGATCGTCACCATGGGCGTGGACAATATCGATCCGGCGGCAGGTGCAGGCACCTATGTTGCGCCGGCCGACTGGAATGCACTGATCTCGGATACGGGCACCATCGTCATCGACACGCGCAACGCCTACGAGGTGTCGCTCGGAACGTTCAAAGGTGCTGTCGATCCCGCCACCACCAGCTTCCGCGAATTCCCGGCCTGGGTCGAGCAGCATCGGCACGAGCTCGAGGGGCGCAAGGTCGCCATGTTCTGCACCGGCGGCATACGCTGCGAGAAGGCGACCGCCTATGTGAAGTCGCTCGGCTTCGAGGATGTGTTCCACCTCAAGGGCGGCATTCTGAAATATCTCGAGGACGTGCCCGGCGAACAGAGCCTGTGGCAAGGCGAATGCTTCGTCTTCGACGAGCGCGTTTCGGTATCGCACGGGCTGCTCGAAGGCGAGGCCGAACTCTGCCGCGCCTGCCGGCATCCGCTGGCTGCAGAAGACCGGCTGTCGCCGAAATATGCTGCCGGCATCTCATGCCCGCATTGCTTCGATGCCCGCTCGAACGAAGATCGCGCCCGCTACGCCGAGCGCCAGCACCAGGTCGAGCTGGCGCAAGCGCGCGGCGATCGCCATATCGGAAGTTAGCTTCACGTCAAGCAACAGAGAAGCGATCGATGACCCACAGCCATGTCCCGTCGTTCTGCCGGCGCGCGACCTCGGTGGTGATGGTGCCATCGGGAAGCCGGGTCGAGGTGAGCGCCAGGTCGCCATTGACGACAGCCGGGCGCTGATCTCCGGACTGAAATTTTCGGCCGGTTGCGGTGATCTCCGCGAACAGCCCCCGGATGGCTTCGCGGCCGAACGTCAGTTGTCCGCTACCGCTGTCGATGACGGCATGCTGCTCGAAAAGCGCTGCCATGCCGTCAATGTCTCCGACCCATTGCCGTGAAATCAGCAGGCGCTCCAGCTCCTGGGGATCGCGTGCCGGCTGGCGGGCTGTCTCATTGGTCATGCCAGGCTCCTCCCAAGCGACGTGCCGCGACATTACTCGAAGTCGAAGCTGGTTTCGACACGCGTTTTTTGGCGCGGAAGGAGGCTGCAGCACTTTAATTTCCGCGTGAAATCCCAGCAGACCTCCATTCGAGGTCATGCGTGGCAGCGGGCAAAACGATGCACCGCGTCATTGTAATGTCAAACTGCGGGACCTAGGTCTTCGACGTGCAAACCTGCCCGCGCACCTTCGGCCGGGCCAATTCTGGAGGCATAGATGTTCGATCCCAAGAAGCTCCTCGACGATCTGCTCGGCTCGCAAATTCCCGGCACCGGATCGACCGTCCGCGACAAGGCCGGGCAGGCGGTGCAGATGGCCAAGGACAATCCGCTTGCCGCCGGTGCGCTGGCCGCGGTGCTGCTCGGAACCGGCCCAGGCCGCCAGGTCACCGGTGCGGCGGTGAAGCTTGGTGGGTTGGCTGCGATCGGCGGCCTCGCCTACAAGGCCTACCAGAACTACAAGAACGGCAACGTGCCGGCCGAGACGCAAGCTGCAGGCGAACCGGAATTGCTGCCGCCGCCGGCCGATACCGCCTTCCATCCGTCGCAAGCGCCGCAGGGCGAAGACGAATTCACGCTGACGCTGGTCAGGGCGATGATCTCGGCGGCGAAGGCCGACGGTCACGTCGATGACGAAGAGCGGCAGAAGATCGCCGGCAAGCTCAGCCTAGCGGGCGTCGGCGCCGAAGCGGAGAAATTCCTGATGTCGGAACTGGAGGCGCCGCTCGATCTGGATGTGCTGATCGCCGGGGCCAAGACCGATGCGCAAAAGCTGGAACTCTACACCGCCTCGCGTCTTGCCATCGATCCGGACACGCGGGCCGAACGCGGCTATCTCGACCTGCTTGCCGGCCGTCTCGGCTTGCCGGATGCGCTGGTCGACCATGTCGAGGCGACGGTGACGGCGGCGAAGGTGCCGGCAGCGGGCAGCACGGCCAAACCGGTCGCAGGCTCGCGCTGGTAGCTCGAAGAGGAAGCCTCGGAGCTCGGCGCCGTTGGCGTTAGCTTCTCGTTAATCCGGTGAGCGCATGATTTCAGGCAGTCGGATCGGCTTTCCTCCTCCCATGCCCGGTTCGGATCAGGGGCGGTCGCCAACGGCCGCCCTTTTTGTGAGCACAGGCTTTGGGCCGGCTTGCCATGGTTCCCGTCATTTGCGATGGCTCATCCCTTTCAGGGAGTACAGCCATGACCGACTATAAAACCGCCATCGTCACCGGCGCCGGCACGGGCATCGGCAAAAGCGTCGCCACGGCGCTGCTCAAGGCCGGCTGGAATACGGTCTTCTGCGGCCGGCGCAAGCCGGTGCTGGAGGATGCGATCGCCGCGGCCGGGCCGACGCAGGCCAAGGCATTGGCCTTCGCCTGCGACATCAGCAAGGCCGATCAGGTCGACGATCTGTTCGAGACGGTGGCTGCGGCTTTCGGGCGCGTCGACCTGCTCTTCAACAATGCCGGCACGAGCTACAAATCGACGTTGATCGACGACATCCCGGTCGACGTGTGGAACGACATCGTCGGGGTCAATCTCACCGGCTCGTTCCTGTGTGCTCGCGCCGCGTTCGGCGCCATGCGCAGGCAGCAGCCGATGGGCGGCCGCATCATCAACAACGGCTCGGTATCGGCCTATGCGCCACGGCCGGGCTCGGTGCCCTATACGGCGACCAAGCACGCCATCACCGGGCTGACCAAGACGCTGGCGCTGGACGGCAGGCCCTACGACATTGCTTGCGGCCAGATCGACATCGGCAACGCGCTGACCGACATGGCGCAAGCGATGACGGTCGGCGTGCCGCAAGCCAACGGCACCATTGCCGCCGAAGCGGTGATGGACGTCGAGCGCGTCGCCGATGCCGTCCTCCATATGGCCAGCCTGCCGCTCGACGCGAACGTCCTGTTCATGACCGTGATGGCGACGAAGATGCCATTGGTCGGGCGAGGCTAAATTAGTCTCAACCCGGTCTAAATCAGGGCCGGGTGACCGGAAGCGGCACGCCGGGTAAATATAGCGAAATCGGGCGGATTTCGTAGACGGCGGTCGGATTGACGCGGCGAAGGTCGCGCGCAATGTCGATGGCGGCGTCACGGTTGGCGCAGTCGACGACATAGAGCCCCAGCAATTGTTCCTTGGTCTCGGCGAAGGGGCCGTCGATAACCATTCCGGTGCCTGGCCCGCGCAAGGTGCAGGCGTCTTGTGTCGCGCCGAGCCGGGCCGCCGGCCCAAGGGTGCCTTGCTGGTAGAGCCGATCGTTGATCTGGAGAAGATCGGTCATCAGCGCCGCATCCTGCTCAGGCGTCAGTGCCGTAATCGCTTCTTCCTCGTGATAGGCAAGAATGGCATAGAACATCTGGCTTCTCCTTTCGCCGTCCTCACTTCGCCAGGAACGCCTCGATCCGCTCCAGCGCGCGCAGGATGTTCTCCTCGGAATTGGCGTAGGACAGCCTGACATAGCCTTCGCCGAGAATGCCGAAATCGGGGCCGCCGATCAGCGCCACGCCGGCATCCTCGAGCAGCGCCGAGGCGAGCTTCTTGGCCTTCCAGCCGGTCTTGGAAACATTGGGGAAGGCATAGAAGGCGCCTTTCGGCGTAATGCAGGAAACGCCGGGCAAGGCATTCAACCCCTCGACCACGACCTTCCTGCGGCGGTCGAAGGCGCGCATCATCTTGTCGACATCGTCCTGCGGGCCGTCGATGGCGGCAATGCCGGCATACTGGCTCGGCGCGTTGACGCAGGACCAGCAATTGACCGCCAGCTTGCGCACCTTGTCGTAGAGATGCGCGCCCTTGTCGCCATTCGGCCAGATCGACCAGCCCATGCGCCAGCCGGTCATCGCCCAGGTCTTCGACCAGCCGTTGAGCACGATCAGCCGGTCGCGGATTTCGGGGAAGGCGAGCAGCGAGCAGTGCGTCTCGCCGTCATAGGTCATCACGTCGTAGATCTCGTCGGAGAGGATGGCGACGTCCGGGTGCGCTTCCAGCCCCTTGACCAGCTTCTCAATCTCGGCGCGCGGCGTGACGCCGCCGGTCGGATTGGCCGGCGAGTTGAGAATCAGCAGCCTGGTCTTCGGCGTGATCAGCGCCAAGGTCTCCGCAGCCGAAAAGGCAAAGCCGTTCTCCTCGCGCATCGGCACCGGGATGGGGGCAGCACCGGTGAACTCGATCATCGAGCGGTAGATCGGAAAGCCGGGATCGGGATAGAGAATTTCGGCGCCCGGCTCGCCGAACATCAGGATGGCCGCGAACATGGTCGGCTTGCCGCCGGGCAGGATCATCACCGCTTCGGGCGAGACTTCGACGCCGGTAGTGGCCAGCGTGCGGCGGACCACCGCTTCGCGCGTCGCCAGCAGGCCGTTGGCCGGCGTATAGCCGTGATGGCCGTCGCGCAGCGCCTTGATCGCGGCCTCGACGATGTGCTGCGGCGTCTTGAAGTCGGGCTGGCCGATGCCGAGATTGACAATGTCGCGGCCCTGGTGGGCAAGTGCCGTGGCACGCGCCAGCACTGCGAACGCATTTTCCTCGCCGAGGCGGTCGAAGGCCGAAATCGTGTGGAGCATTTTTCCTGTCCGTGTGGTTCTTTCAGCGAGCGTGCGTTTTTGTGAGCGTCCGCCCGCAAAAGTCAAACGGATTGGAGTTTTCGGTGTCGGAAAATCTCAAGAATTGGCAACCGCGCCCGCGGCCCGAACGCAAGGTGCTGGAGGGGCGAACTGTCAGGCTGGAGCCGCTCAACGCCGAAAAGCACGGCGACGGCCTGTTTGAGGCCTCGTCGGTGGCCGATGTCGACGGCCGCTTTGCCTGGCTGCCAGACTACCCGCCGGAGAGCCGCGCCGCCTTCCAGCCATGGCTGGACAAGGCGGAAGCCAGCGAAGACCCGCTGTTCTTCACGGTCATCGACAAGGCCAGCGGCAAGGTCGCCGGGCGCCAGACGCTGATGCGCATCGACGCCACCTACGGCGTCATTGAGATCGGCAACATCTATTGGGGCCCGCTGATCTCGCGTAAGCCGGCCGCGACGGAAGCGCAGTTCCTGTTCATGAAGTATGTCTTCGACGAGCTTGGCTATCGCCGCTACGAATGGAAATGCAACAATCGCAACGAGCCGTCGAAGCGCGCGGCGGAACGTTTCGGCTTCAAGTTCGAGGGCATTTTCCGTCAGCATCTTGTGGTCAAGGGCGAAAACCGCGATACCGCGTGGTATTCGATCATCGACAGGGAATGGCCTGATCTGCGCAGAGCCTATGAGGCGTGGCTCGATCCGGCTAATTTCGACAGCGATGGCCAGCAGAAGCGGCGGCTCGAGGATTTCCGCGCCGAGTTCGGCGCCTGACCATGCTCCCGAAAAGTGGTATCCGGTTTTTCGGGTAAGATCATGGTCAAATAGAAAGATAGAGCCTCCATCCCGAGTCTGCCGGGATGGATCAGGCTCTAGCAGGGGCTATAGATGGCGCATACCCACGACCACGCTTCGCAGGTCCACGACCACAGCCATCGCGCAGGTCATGTGCACGGCTCGACCGACAAGAAGCGCGTGCTGATCGCTGCCTGCCTGACCGCCGGCTTCATGGTCGTCGAAGCGCTTGGCGGTCTCTTGACGGGATCGCTGGCGCTGCTGGCGGATGCCGGCCACATGTTTGCCGATTGCGTCGCGCTCGGCCTTGCCTGGTATGCCTTTCACCTTGCGAGCCGGCCGGCGACCGTGCGCCTCACCTACGGCTTCGGCCGGGTCAAGACGCTGGTCGCCTACACCAACGGCATCGCCATCTTCGCCATCGCGCTGTGGATCGTCTACGAGGCTTGGGGCCGCTTGCAAGCGCCGGCTCCGGTGCTCGGCGGGCCGATGCTGGTCGTCGCGATCGCCGGCCTGCTGGTCAATCTCGGCTCGTTCTACGTGCTGCATGGCGGCGACCGCGGCAGCCTGAACATGCGCGGCGCCATCCTGCACGTGCTCGGCGACCTGCTAGGCTCGGCCGCGGCGATCGTGGCGGCGCTGGTGATCCTGGCGACGGGCTGGACGCCCATCGATCCGATCCTGTCGGTGCTTGTCGCGCTGCTGATCCTGTCCACGGCCTGGTCGCTGATGCGCGAGGCCGCCCACGTCCTGCTCGAAGGCGTGCCGGCAAGCCTCGACCGCGACCTGATCGCCAGGGACATCGAAGGCTCGATCAAGGGCGTGCGCGAGGTGCATCACATGCATGTCTGGTCGATCGACGGTTCCAGCAACATGGCGACGTTGCATGCCTGCCTCAATGACGGCGTCGACGCGCATATGGCGGTCAGCGCGATCAAGAAGCGGCTTGCGGCGGAACATGGCATAGCCCATGCCACGGTCGAACCGGAATTCGGCCGATGTGCCGACAGCCATGAGCATGATGACGAGCACGATCATGCGCATGATACGGCACCGCACCGCGGCCATTATCACTGACTTCGGGAGTTCTGGGCATTGGCAACGATTGACATGAACTCTCGCCACCCTGGCGCCGCGTGATGGACCGCGACACCCGCAATGCGGCGATCGGCGCCGCCTGGGTTTTGCTGCTGTTCGGCATCGCAGCCTATTATCTTCCAACAGTGATGCTGGCGGTCGGCAAGGTCTCGACGGTGCTTGCCGGCGTCGTCGCGGCGATCTTCATGGTGGCAATCTTCGTCGTGTTCTGGCTGCGTAGCCGCAGCCAGCGCAAAAAGGGAAAGTGACATGCGCATTCTGATTACCGGCGCGGCAGGCATGGTCGGCCACAAGCTCATCGCCAGGTTGGCCAAGGACGGGACGCTCGGCGGCCGCAAGATCGCCGCGCTCGACCTTCACGACATCGTGCCGCCGCAGGCGCCGGTCCTCGACAGCGTCGGCATTAGCGTCCACACCGGCGACCTTGCAGCGCCGGGCGCGACGGCAAATCTGGTCGCGCCGCGCCCCGACGTGATCTTCCATCTCGCCGGCGTGGTGTCGGGCGAGGCGGAGGCCAATTTCGATCTCGGCTATCGCGTCAATCTCGACGGCACAAGGGCGCTGTTCGATGCCATCCGCTTGGCGGCCTATACACCGCGCGTCGTCTTCACCTCGTCGATCGCCGTGTTCGGCGCACCGTTTCCCGACATCATTCCGGACGAGTTCCACCCGACGCCGCTGACCTCCTACGGCACGCAGAAGCTGATCGGCGAGGCGCTGCTTGCCGACTATACGCGCCGCGGTTTCTTCGACGGCATCGGCATTAGGCTGCCGACCATCTGCGTCAGGCCGGGAAAGCCGAACAAGGCGGCCTCAGGGTTCTTCTCCGGTACCATCCGCGAGCCGCTGAGCGGCCATGAAGCGATCCTGCCGGTGCCGCGCTCGGTCGTCCACACACACGCCAGCCCGCGTTCGGCGGTGAATTTCCTGATCCATGCGGCTCAGATCGACGGCAGTGCCGTCGGCCCGCGCCGCAACCTGACGATGCCGGGCGTCGCCGTCACCGTCGGCGAACAGATCGAAGCGCTGGAACGTGTCGCCGGCGCCAAGGCGGTGAAACTGATCCGCGAGGAGCCCGACGAGACGATCTGGGCGATCGTCAAGGGCTGGCCGACGCGCTTCGAGGCGCGGCGCTCGAGGGAGCTTGGCTTTGCGGCGGAGACGAGTTTTGATGAGATTATACGCGTCCATATTGAGGATGAGCTGGGCGGCAGGATTTAACGTGGCGCCGTCTTCCTTCTCCCCTTGTGAGGGCTTTGCACGGGAAGCGAAATCCTGGTTGGTGAGTTAATGGGGCTTTTTTGAAGGCCGGGAAAGCAG